>JAKFUW010000060.1 GCA_021732545.1 Alphaproteobacteria bacterium
GAGAGCGCGCAGCGGCGCATTTTGATCCAATATGCCAAGCGCCAGATGGGCAATAAAATCATGCAAAGCGAAAACACCCATCTGCCACTCAAGCTGAACACGGCGGGCGTGATTCCGCCGATTTTTGCCAGCTCCATTTTGTTGTTTCCGCTGACCATTGCCGGCTTTCAGGGCGCGGGTGGAGGCGGCTCGGAATGGCTTCGCACCGTAACCGCCTATCTGGGCCACGGCCAACCGCTTTATATTGTGTTGTATGTCTCGATCATTATCTTTTTCAGCTTCTTTTACACGGCAGTGGTGTTCAACCCTGAGGACACTGCTGAAAATCTGAAAAAGAATGGTGGATTCATTGCGGGTATTCGCCCAGGCAAGCACACGGCGGAATATCTCGATCATGTGCTCACACGCCTAACCGTGGTTGGTGCGATTTATATCGCATTTGTGTGTACGGTACCTGAATTGTTGATTGCTAAATTCTCGATTCCTTTTTACCTTGGTGGCACCAGCTTGATGATTGTGGTCAACGTGCTGATGGACTTTATCGCGCAGGTGCAATCGCATTTATTTGCGCACCAATATGAAGGTCTCATCAAAAAAGCACGTCTGCGGTCGGAAGGTAAACCCAAAGTGGCAGCCAAAAGAAAGCGTTAACGATGAATCTGATATTGTTAGGCCCGCCTGGCGCAGGTAAAGGAACTCAATCCGATTGGTTGCGCGATACTTACAATCTGCGCAAACTCGCCACGGGCGATATTCTGCGTGAAGCGGCTGCATCGGGATCCGATCTTGGCAATCACGTCAAAGAGATCATGGCCAGCGGCAAGCTGGTATCCGATGATATCATGATTAACCTGATTCGTGAATGTATCAGCGCGCCCAGTAGCGCCAATGGCTTTATCCTCGATGGTTTTCCGCGCACGCTGGCGCAGGCCGAAGCGCTTGATACCATGCTCAAAGAAGAAGGCAAAAAACTCAATCATGTGATTGAGCTGGAAGTGGATGACGCGATTTTGGTGGGTCGGATTTCGGGGCGTTATTCATGCGCGAAATGTGGTGCGGGTTACCATGATGATTATCGCAAGCCTGCTAAAGTTGGTGTATGCGATAGTTGCGGCAGTGTCGAGTTTTCACGCCGCGAGGATGACAACGCCTCCACCGTATCTAAGCGGCTGGAAGGCTATCACGCCATGACCGCACCGCTGCTGCCCTATTACGAAACGCGTGGCATTTTGAAATCGGTTGACGGCATGGCAGGCATTGATGAAGTCAGCCGCCAGCTAAAAGCCATTCTGGCCGCCTGATTTTTGATATATAGTAAATCCCAAGTTTGTCATTGCGAGCGGGCACGAGTGCCAAGCGAAGCAATCCATTGTGGTAGGCATACAGATAAGATGGATTGCCACGGCGCCCAAAAAGTCGCCTCGCAATGACGACGGTAAAAATGTGGAACTTTTAAGTTAAGTTGTTATACAATCTCAGGCGTGACCAGCACTTTTTCGATGCGATTGCGATCCATCTCGGTGACTTCAAATCGGATCTCGTTCCACACAAAACTATCCTGCGTGTTGGGCAGATGCCCTAGGTGAAAAATAATAAATCCGCCGAGTGTGTGAAATTCGTTTTTTTCGCCCATCAGCTTCACATTCAAAAGCTCTTCCACCTCGTGAATGGCGAGGCCTCCATCGAGTTGCCAGCTGCCATCGTCGCGCTGAACGCCTTCAAAATCTTCACGAAATTTCGGCTCAGGCAAGGTGCCTACAATCGCCTCCATTATGTCTTTGAGGGTGACAATGCCTTGCAGCGAGCCATATTCATCGACCACCATGGCAAAGCCCAGCGTGGATTGTTTGAAACGCTCAAGCGCCGTCAGCACCGTAATGCTTTCAGGTATGGTAATTGGCTGTTGCATGAGGTTTACTAGGCTTTTGTGATCTGTTAAGTGCAACAACAATTCTTTGACCGTGAGAATACCCAGCGGTTGATCGATGCTGCCCTCGCACAGTGGGTAGCGCGAATGGCGTGAATCGCGTATTTTCGATTGAATCGAATCGCGTGGCTCGTTCACATCAATCCACACAATATCGCGCCTGTGTGTCATCACGGAGGCGATGTTGATATCGCGCAGCCGCATCACGCGGGCAAACATCCGCATTTCTTCCGCATCAAACACGGGGCTTTGGGCATCGCCTGCCACAATGTCTTCGATTTCGGTGGGAACCGCAGCCGATGCCGCCTTGCCTCCCAATAAGCGCAACACGGCTTCGGCGGTGCGGTCGCGCAGGGTCATGTTATTATAAATGCGGGTGCGTTTGCTGCGCGCAAATTGATTGAAGGCCTCGACCAAGATCGAAAAACCAATCGCCGCATAGAGATAGCCCTTAGGGATATGCACGCCCACGCCATCGGCAATGAGGCTGAATCCAATCATCATCAAAAAACCTAAGCATAAAATAATGACGGTGGGGCGCGCATTCACAAACTGCGTGAGCGGCCTGCTCGCAATCATCATGATGATCATGGCAATGATCACGGCGGCCATCATCACCGACAGATGATTGGCCATGCCCACGGCGGTAATCACCGAATCGATGGAAAACACCGCATCCAGCACCACAATTTGCGCAACCACCGTATTAAATGACGCATAGACGGGCTGCCCAGATGCTTCGTGATGACGGCTTTCCAACCGTTCATGCAGCTCTTTGGTGGCTTTGAATAATAAAAACATGCCGCCGCCGATAAAAATCAAATCACGGCCAGAGAAGGTATGATCTACAATGGTCATGATGGGTTCAGTCAGCGTGACCAGCCACGAAATGCTGGCGAGCAAAATCAGGCGCATCACCAGCGCCAGGCTTAAGCCAATCAGGCGGGCTTTGTCGCGTTGATGGGGGGGGAGTTTATCGGCTAAAATCGCGATAAAAACCAGATTATCAATGCCCAGCACCACCTCAAGCAAAATGAGGGTTGAGAGTCCGATGAGTGCGGTAGGGTCTGTGAGCCATTCCATGATTGTATGACACATAAAGCAAAAGCAGCCTATTTGTCTAAGCTGAATTTGTGTTTTCAGCATATTTTATTGAGAGCAGTAAATAGTGTGCTGATATTTTTAGCAAATAAGCGTTGACATCTTCGGGTTTCCTCGTATATTTCCGCCTCCTGTTTGCGCAGGAGAAAAAAAATTAGTGTGATAAAACAAGTGTTTATCTCGTGTATAAAGCAACCTTTTAGGAGTGTAGCATGGCTCGTATCGCCGGCGTTAATATTCCGACCGGTAAGCGCATTGATATTGCGCTCACTTATATTCATGGCATCGGTCGAGCCAAAGCATCAGAAATTCTGGAAAAAACCGGTATCGCACCTGCGCGCCGCACCCACGATCTGACAGACGCGGAAGTGATTCGCCTGCGCGAATCCATCGATGCGGATTACACTGTGGAAGGCGATCTGCGCCGCGAAGTATCGATGAATATTAAACGCTTGGTGGATCTGGGTTGCTATCGCGGCCTGCGTCACCGTAAGCGTCTTCCTGTGCGCGGTCAACGCACTCATACCAACGCGCGCACGCGCAAAGGCAAAGCGGTGGCTATTGCCGGTAAGAAAAAATAGGAAGGACCTAAATCATGGCTAAAGCAAAAGCAGAGATTGTTAAGAAAAAAGACAAAAAAACGGTTCCATCCGGTGTGGCGCACGTTAATTCGTCTTTCAACAACACCATCATCACCATCACCGACCCATTCGGCAATTAGCTGGCATGGTCTTCGGCGGGTGCAAACGGGTTTAAAGGTTCGCGCAAATCCACGCCCTATGCGGCGCAGATTGCAGCCGAAATTGCAGGCCGCAAGGCGCTGGAATATGGTATGAAAACGTTGGAAGTGTTGGTGAAAGGCCCGGGATCCGGGCGTGAATCGGCATTGCGCGCACTGTCTGCGGTGGGTTTCACCATCACCTCGATTCGTGATGTGACCCCTGTTCCGCACAATGGCTGCCGCCCTCCTAAGCGTCGCCGCGTATAAAGATTGAAGTGGTTAGAGTCGAGAGTCTAGAATCTAGATTTTAACCGAGTGAAGTTCACGAAAAAAGGGGAAGAGATAACAGCGTTTTGAGTTAGAGGCCATTTGACTTCCTCGACTCTCGATTCTCGACTCTCGACTCTTCTACGAAAAGGAAAAAGCACCTATGTCGATGTTGAATAAAAACTGGAAAGACATGATCAAGCCACAAAAACTTGATATTAAAACTGCAAAACATGACAACCGTCGTGCGACGGTTGTGGCAGAACCGCTCGAGCGCGGATTTGGGATTACGCTGGGCGTGGCGCTGCGCCGCGTGTTGCTGTCATCGCTGCAGGGCGCGTCGGTGACTGCGGTGAAAATTGATAATGTCTTGCATGAGTTCTCAGCCGTATCGGGTGTGCGTGAAGATGTCACCAACATGATCTTGAATATCAAGGATCTGAAACTGCGTGCCCACAGCCCTGAGCGCAAAAAAATGTGGCTCAAAGCCACCGAGCCTGGCGAAGTGACCGCTGGCATGATCCAGACCGATTCCGATGTGGAAGTGATCAACAAAGACATGGTGATCTGTCACCTCGATAAAGGCTCAACGCTCAACATGGAACTGACTGTGGAAGTGGGCAAAGGCTATGTGCCTGCCTCGCAAAACCGCCCGGCAGACGCACCAATCGGCCTGATCCCTGTGGATGCGATTTTCTCGCCCGTGCTCAAAGTGGCATATCGCGTGGAAAATGCTCGCGTGGGCCAACGTACCGATTATGATAAACTCATCATGGACATCGAAACCGATGGTTCGATCATGCCGGAAGATGCGGTGGCTTTGGCTGCGCGCATTCTGCAAGATCAACTCAATCTGTTTGTGAACTTTGAAGATATCCCAGAGGAAGCAGAGCGCGACAAGCGCGATGATTTGCCATTTAGCCCCTATCTGCTGAAAAAGGTTGATGAGTTGGAGCTTTCCGTGCGTTCAGCAAACTGCCTGAAAAACGATAACATCGTTTACATCGGCGATCTGGTTCAGAAAACTGAGAGCGAAATGCTCAAAACGCCAAACTTTGGCCGTAAATCACTGAACGAAATTAAAGATGTGCTTTCCAACATGGGCTTGCGCTTTGGTATGGATGTCAATGATTGGCCGCCAGAAAATATCGAAGACCTCGCTCGTCGTTTTGAAGACCCTTACTGAAATAAGTCGCCAGTCACCAGTCGCCAGTTGGCGAATTCTGGAACTGGCAACTGGCAACTGGAGACTGGAGACTCGTTATGAGACATAAAATGAATGGCCGCAAACTCAACCGCACCTCATCGCACCGTAGAGCGATGTTTGCGAATATGGCGTGCGCACTGATTAAGCATGAGCAGATTTTTACCACGCTGCCCAAAGCAAAAGATTTGCGCCCTATCGTTGAAAAACTGATCACGCTGGGCAAAAAAGGTGATTTGTCGGCACGTCGCCAACTCATCGCTGAACTGCGCGATGAAGTGATGACCCGCAAGGTGATTGATGTGTTGGGTGTGCGTTATGCCGAGCGCAGCGGTGGTTACCTTCGCGTGCTCAAAGCGGGCTTCCGTTATGGCGACAACGCACCGATGGCGATCATCGAATTTGTCGATCGCGATGAGTCTGCGCGCGGCCAGGATTCTGGCCCTGTGCAAGAGTGGGTTGAGACTGAGGCCGCATAATTGATGCGGCGATATAGCAATGAAAGTGCAGCCACGCGCTGCCCTTTTTTGTATTAAGGAGAAAAACATGCGTATCAATAGCAATCCATATTCAGAAGATTGTCACCCCGCACTTGTTGCGGGATCTGGTGAAATATTGATGGAGATGCCGCAATAAATGCGGCATGACAAAAATTATGAACATAATCCATTATGCGGTTACAATATTTGCACTCGTGACAATCGTTGGATGTGCGCCATCCATTCAATACAAGGAATTACCCATGCAACATGT
>JAKFUW010000239.1 GCA_021732545.1 Alphaproteobacteria bacterium
AGGGTAACATTATAGATGAAAAGAGACATTAAAAAAACAATGATAGGCTTCTATTGGCACTGAAGCTTGGCGCTCTCTTTGCTGGCTTTGCGCAAAATGACCGATGATTTCTCGGCATATTTTTTCTGCAGCTGCCCCAGCACCACGCAGGCTTCTTTTTTGCGATCAAGCACCGAAAGTGACATCGCCAGTTTCAACAGATTATCGGGTGCTTTAGGGCCATCGGGCATGGCTTCAAAGCCGGAACGAAACCGCTCGGCTGCTGGCGAATAATCGCGCTGCACATAATAGGTTTCGCCCAACCAATAATAGGCATTCCCTTTGAGCACATCTTTCGGATAGGCCTTTAAAAAGCTTTCAAAAAGGCTTTGAGCCTGAGTGTAATCGGACTGATTAAGTGCCTTAAACGCAGCGTCATAATGTTCGCGTGCGCTGGAAAAACGTGATTCTTTTTTCTCAGGCGCGGGCGTTGGAGCTTGCGCTGCTGGCTCAGGCTCAACGGCCACAACCGCTGCTTCAGGCTGTGTGTAAGGGTCGGCCACAACCGATGCTTCACCACCGATCACAGGGGGTGCAGATGCTGCACCGCCACCTGCTTGAAGTGCTGCCATGCGGGCATCCATATCTTGTTGCAATTTGTTGAACTCATCGCTCACGCGGCGTTGTTCAAATTCCATTTCTTCCATGCGGCCACGCAAAAAGCGCAATTCTTCTTGCACTTGGGCAAGCTCCACTTCAAAGCGAGCGGCACCTGCCACAGGCACATTGGTGCGCACGGGCTTGACCTGATCATCTTCGCGGGCGCGATATTGACGCACAACCTCAAGTTGAGATTCAAGCTGATTTAAACGATCAAGCAATTCGGCATTGGTATCTTGGGAATGGATAGGGCCAGAGGCCAAGGCGGCTACCACAAATGTAGCGGCAAAAAAGCGAGGTAAAAAGGCGCGATGCGAGGGTGACGTCTTCATAGCCATCATCCCCCGCACCGCGATCCTTTAAAATTAGTAGCTGATAACCGTTACAGCGCGACGGTTCTGAGCCCAAGAAGACTCGTCTGAACCGACAGCAGCAGGACGCTCTTTACCGTAGCTGACCGTGGTCACACGGCTAGCGTTCACGCCCAGGCTGGTCAGGAAGTTTTTAGCAGCTGCTGCGCGACGCTCGCCCAGAGCCAGGTTGTATGCACGGGTACCGCGCTCATCGCAGTGACCTTCGATCACAACGCTAACGCTTGAGTGCTCGTTCAACCAGGTTGCTTGACGCTGCAAGGTTGCTTGGCCTTCAGCGGTCAAGACTGAGCTGTTGTAACCGTAGAATACGCGGTCGCCAACGTTCTTCTCCAAGTCGCCCTGAGTGCCAGGAGCCGTGCTGCCCGAACCATAACCACCAGCGCCAGAACCATCAGCGCCAGAACCATCACCAGGTGCAGTTTCGCACGCAGCAAGCAACAAAATGCCCGATACGAGCGCAAGAAAACGATTAGTCATAATGAAATCTCCAAAAAAGTGTTTCGTTGCACCTTACTACATAATGGAATTTAAAACGCAAGCCCTATTGATAAAGAAAATGCATTTGCCGTAAGGTTTTTGTCTTGCATTGTTATCGTGCATCAGTTAATGAGGCAGACCTTACGATGTGTATTATTAGGAGACGCGTTATGAAAGCAGAGATTCACCCCGATTATCACGACATTACCTATGTGATGTCGGATGGTAGCAAATTTCAAACGCGCTCGACCATGGGCAAAGCTGGCGACGTGATTCAGCTGGATGTGGATCGTAAAACCCACCCCGCATGGATTGGCGGAACAGGCGCGCTGAAGAAAACCGGCCGTATGGAGCGCTTCTCAAACCAGTTTGGCGATCTGAACTTCGGCGCGAAAAAAGACGAAGAAAAGAAGTAGTCTTTTAGCCCCTAGCTGCCTCATTTGTTTTATCAGTTGTTGAGCATATTCGTGTGGGTGCAGCCTCAAGCGCATCGGAAACAGCATATTCGCAAGCGGGTAATGTTCCTGCTTTCGCACGGTTAACATTTAAATGGGCAAAAAGCTTAGTATCTTGTGGATTTTTCAAATATGCTCGTTCTTCAATGATGGCACTTAAAGCTTCTGCATAAACCTTGGATACATCTACTTCGCCATCTGGCACGGTTGGTACATCTTTGAGTGTGGTATCGTAAAGCTCCCCAAATGTCATAGTGCGTGGTGCAGCGTCTTTGTCTGTTTTGATTTGAGCCGGTGAATTCCAAAAACCTTCAGATGGATTAATGGGGACAAACCCTGCAATCGCTTGAGTCATTTTTGAATTATCGTGTTGCTCCCGATTTAGCGAACCAACAGCTGTCTTCACATTTTCAGCAAGTGCAAAACTATCCAATATATTAAAAATATGAGATTTTGTTACACATTTCTTAGCCAATAATTCAGCATCTACTTTGCTGATACCCATGGCTTCCATATGTTCGATAAAGGTTTTTTTCTCAGTTTTTTTATCTGCCATACCCGCACCTATTTTTGATTAACATTCCTTAAAAATAGCAGAGGGCGGTAAAGATTTTGTTAAGATGTTTGAGAATTAACGATATATTTTCCGTCATTCCCCGAATTTTGCTTTGTACACGAGCGGTTGCGCTTCGCGCAGAGCGAGTGGATCAAAGCAAAATTATAGGGGAATCCAGTTCTAATTCTTTATGTGTACTGGATCGCCCTATAATCGCTATCGCGATTCGGGCGATGACGGCGGCATTACAAATACAGCGCTTCCACATCAATCGTCGAATCTTCGCCGATGGCGTCAAAATTCGCTTCCAGCCAATCGCTGGCGGCCTGATAGCCCACCGAATGAAGGTAACGTAAAAAATCCCAGTCAGCGTTGAATTTACTGGTAGCACCCGCTTCATGCATCACGGCCTCGGCTTCAATCAAATGAATATGCACGTCTTTGTAGCGATTATCAGGCACGCGCTGGCCCGCAAGCAGTTTTTTAACAAAGGATATCGCCCGCATTTCCTGAATGAGCGAGGCATTGAAGCTGATCTCATTGACGCGGTCGAGAATTTCCGAGGCTTGGGTTGGCACATTCTGGATGTGCAATGGATTAATCTGCACCACCACAATATCCGAGCTGGTTGCTTCATAAAACAGCGGAAACAGCGCGGGGTTTCCGGTATATCCGCCGTCCCAATAGGATTCGCCGTCAATTTCCACGGCTTTGAACATAAAGGGCAAACAGGCCGAGGCCATGACTTTATCGAGCGTCATTTCACGTGTGCGAAACACCTTGACCTTGCCGGTGCGAACATTGGTGGCATTGATGAATAAACAGACCTCTTTGTTGGCGCGGATTTTTTCAAAATCAACCAGTTCATTCACGATGTCGCGCAATGGATTCAAATCAAAAATGTTATATTGATAGGGCGAAAACATGCGGGTGAAAAAATCCATCGCCATGAAACTTGGGGAATAGCTCATATCATTTTGACCCCATAATTTTTCAATCGGGCTGGGCTGCAACGGCGACATGCTCGCAACGGTGCTCACTTTTTGCCAGAATTCGTGCAGCAATTCGCGTGCACGCATCCGGCCACCTTCTATCAAACCATAGGCTGCCACCGCTGCATTCATCGCGCCTGCGCTCGTGCCTGTAAAGGCCTCGATATAAATCCGGTCATCTTCGAGCAAGCGATCCAGCACACCCCAGGTGAATGCGCCATGCGCGCCACCGCCTTGCAAGGCAAGATTGATGGGTTTGGCGTTTTGATGTTGTTTAGGTGCGCGTTTTTGCGCGGATGGGCGTTTGGCAGAAGTCATGAGGGCACCTTTAGAAACTCGCTCTGGCAAAAAAGCTCGCCGCGATGGAGAATGAGAAAATTGAGTGTATTAAACATACATGATGTTTTCGAAAGAGGCTCCAGCGCAAGTAGCTTTGAAGCCAGAGTAGAGTTTATAAGGGTGCCCATTATTGCGCGGTCCATCCGCCGTCCATCACATAGCTGGAACCGGTCATTTGCGCGGCATGTTCGCCACATAAAAACACGGCCAAAGCACCCAGTTGATCGACGGTTGCAAATTGGTTGGAGGGTTGTTTTTCGATTAAAAAATCTTTTTGAGCTTGTTCCACGCTGCAATTTTTTTCTTTGGCTTTCGCATCAATCTGCGCTTGCACCAGCGGCGTCATTACATAGCCCGGGCAAATGGCATTAGCGGTGACGCCTGATCCTGCAAGCTCGAGCCCCGTGACTTTGGTTAAGCCAATAATTCCGTGTTTAGCCGCCACATAAGCGGACTTGTGAACCGAGCCCACCAGCCCATGGACTGATGCGATGTTGATGATGCGGCCATAGCCGCGTTGTTTCATCCCCGTCATCACAAGGCGCGTGGTATGGAAGGCGGCGGTGAGGTTGAGCGCGATGATTTTATCCCATTTATCGGTGGGGAATGATTCAATCGGCGATACATATTGAATGCCCGCATTATTGATCACAATATCAAGCTGCCCCAACGCCTCTTGCGAACGCGAAATCATGGTTTCAATCGCCACCGGAACCGTTAAATCCGCATCGGAATATAAACAGCGCACGCCATAATCTTTTTCAAATGAGCTGCGCATTTGTTCAATCTGTTTGGCATCGCCAAAGCCGTTGAGCACAATATTGCAGCCTTCTTTGGCTAAAGCGCGGGCGATGCCTTCGCCTATGCCGCTGGTCGATCCGGTGATGAGTGCGTTTTTATTTTTTAACATGGCGAATGTTTCCTCTTACGATTTGAATAATAATTCAGCGCTGTGTTTGATGGCGTTGCGCTGCGTAATTTCCTGTTCCACCCGCGCCACCTCTTCATGTAACCACGCGATGTATTCATGCATCATGCCGACAGAAAGCGGCTTTAAAACGCGGGGCACCGGCGCATCCGATATTTTTTTAGGTAAATCATCATCCAGAAACATCACACGCCTGCTTTTAGTTTGCGGCATTTATCTAGCATTATTCATTCAAATATGAAATCACTAACTGCATGATACAAGAATCCATGAATGCCTATGAGGTTGATCGCAGTGGGGCGCACCCCACACTGGCGCTAACCACCATGGCCGTGCCAAAGCTGGCCGCTGATGAGGTGCTGATTGAAGTGGCCGCTATCGGCCTGAACCGCGCAGATTTATTTCAGGTGCAAGGCACCTACCCTGCGCCTGCGGGAATGCCCGATATCCCAGGACTCGAAATATCCGGACATGTGGTGGCGATGGGGAAAAATGTCTCGCGCTGGCACATCGGCGATGCGGTGTGTGCACTGCTAGCAGGCGGTGGATATGCGCAATATGTGGCAGTCAAAGCGGATCACTGCCTGCCTGTTCCTGCGGGAATGAGCATCACCGATGCCGCAGCCCTGCCTGAATGCATCGCCACCGTCTGGATGACGATGGTGTGGGAAGCGGGTGTAAAGGCTGGCGAGCGTGTGCTGGTACATGGCGGCGCCAGCGGGATTGGGACGACTGCCATTCAAATTCTTACACGACTAGGCGCCGATGTTATCGTGACCGCAAGCACCGATGAACGCTGCGCTGCGTGCGAACAATTGGGCGCAACCGCCATTAATTATCGCACGCAGGATTTTGCAGAAATGATCAAGTCGATGGGCGGAGTCGATGTGGTGCTCGATATGATCGGCGGCGATACCATCGCCAAAAATATGAGGATTTTGCGCTTAGGCGGGCGGATGATCAGCATCGCTTTTCTGGATGGCGCGGGCATTACCATCCCTGCGGGTAGTCTGCTGATGAAGCGCCTGACATGGCGAGGCTCCACCTTGCGTTCGCGCTCTGATTCCGAAAAATCGGAATTACTCGCGGATATTGAGCAAAAAGTCTGGCCGTGGATGGCATCGGGCGCGTTTAAACCCGTGATCGATTCCGTCTATCCCTTTGAGCAAGCGGTGGATGCACTGGAGAAGATGGAGAAACGCTTGCATCTT
>JAKFUW010000086.1 GCA_021732545.1 Alphaproteobacteria bacterium
GCTTGACTCCTAGCAATGACGTGAAATTTCTATCTGAACAATACCAGACTCCGTCATCCGCTTCGCTGCGACGGAGTGACTAAAAATTCCATTTCCATTCAAAACCTGTGAATAATCTGCGATGTTTATCCTTGGAGATAATCATGCTGGAGGAATGGTTGGCATCGGACGCGATATGCGATTTGAGTGCATAGCCTTTGTGGATTTTATACAGATGCACATCAGAGGCTAAATCATCTTTGGAACCACTTAAATCAACGGTGCCAAGCGGGCGTTCTTTTTCGAGCAGGAACGGTTCTTGAGAGATGGAGTTGCGATAGAAATTCATGTGGCTACAAGCACCACAAAGCATCATGAGCGCAGCTAGACATAAGCCGTGAGCAACCGTTGAAATGCTGTGCTTTATCATGGCGATGTATCTCACTGTTTGGCGTTGTTAAACCAAAACAGAACAACCGAGCGATGGGCTTTAATATACCCTTAATTTAAGTTTAGCAGATAAAGATTAAAATAAGGTAAACGTCATAGTCGCTTAACTTGAGATCTCCACACTTTTTCTATCGTCATTGCGAGGCAACTCTTGGGTTGCCGTGGCAATCCACCTGCTGTGTTTGTCGACAAAGATGGATTGCTTCGCTAAGCGCTCGCAATGACGTGCCGGGGAATGACGGGAAAGTTTAACATGAACCCGCTTACTGCGTGCGGGGTGACAAGCTTAAGGGGATGCCGCAAAGAATGCGGGGTGACAGCTTTGGTATTCAGGAGTGACGAACAATCAGCCGCGTTACTGCTGCTTAATTACCGCTGTGGCTGTGGCGTTTATCGGCTTGGTGCCGCGCTCGGTGAGGGCGTTTTCAGAAAATAAACGCGCATCATCTTCGAGCACCAACGCATTGGCACCGTGCATCGCGGCGGTTTTCTTCAAAGAATCGATGAAATCGTATGAGCTTGCTTTATCGGTGCTGACACGAACCAAACCAATTTCAATGTATTTGCCAACGGGTGGAACGGTATCGAGCACCTGCACATCGCCACTATAAGGGCCATGTTTTTTGTAGGTAGTGTAGGTGGACGGGAAAAATTGAGCATCGGCAGCGAAGGCCTGAGTGGCAAGCAACGTGGCAGTCAAAGCGGCGATGGCAAATGTTTTCATGGGTGAGTCCTTTAGTTAAGTAAATTTTCACCAACAATCTAGCGATTTTTGAGATGAGAGCAACCTCTTTTTCAATCCATTTTTAAACAGCGAGGCAATTCATGGCATCGGTTATTTTAGGAGCAGCGGCATCGGCGGCGGTGGGATCGATCGGCCTGACAGGCATCGGCGCAACATTAGCGGCTGTGGGCGCAAAAGCGGCTGCGGGAGTGATTGGTGCGGGAATTGATAATGCGCTGTTTGGAGCAAGCTCAGGCCGGGCACGCGAAGGGGCCCGTCTGGCTGATTTGCTGGTGCAAACCTCGACCTATGGCAAGATGATTCCGCTGGTCTATGGCAATGCGCGAATTGCGGGAAATGTGATCTGGTCGCGCCCGATTAAGGAGCTTGCCATCACCACCACCACCTCGCAAGGCGGCAAGGGCGGCGGTGGCGGAGTGAGCAGCTCGAGCACCGAATTTAGCTATTATGTGACATTGGCGATTGCGGTGTGTGAAGGGCCGGTGAGCGAGATTCAGCGCGTGTGGGCGGATGCGAAGCTGCTCGATGTGTCGCGCGGAACCTATCGTTTTTATAAGGGCGATGAGTTGCAATTACCCGATGCGCTGATTGAAAGCTTTGAGGGCGTTGGAAAAACGCCAGCTTATCGGGGACTGAGCTATGTGGTGATCGAGGATTTTCCGCTGGCCGATTTCGGCAACCGCATCCCTAATTTTACGTTTGAAGTAAACAAGAAAATTCTGTGGCCTGATGTGGACGGCGAATCGATTGAGAACTTAATTGAGGAGATGGTGCTGATTCCAGGATCGGGTGAATTTGTGTATGACACCACCATCCAGAAAAA
This sequence comes from Alphaproteobacteria bacterium, assembly GCA_021732545.1. Lineage (GTDB taxonomy): Bacteria > Pseudomonadota > Alphaproteobacteria > Rickettsiales > UBA3002 > JAKFUW01. The sequence goes on from JAKFUW010000086.1 coordinate 1,998, forward strand.
AATTGAAGGCGAATATGTTTCGACCAATTTTGTGGAACGTGGCGAGCATGTTTATTTGAATGTGCACACGCCCAAAGGCACTGCTAATGCGCTGGTGGCGCTGGATCAACTCAAAGACACCTGCCCGAATGTGAGCTGGGTGAGCGTGGTGGTCAGCTGGTTTGGCAATGATATGGATGCGGGAAATTGCGTGCTGAAACCGGGCGTGGAATTTCCATCGGATGCGGCGATTACCAGCCCTGAGGCGTGGAGCGTGGGCAGCTTTTCGCGCGGTTCGGCGCGCCAAATTACCTATGTGGAAAACAGCCCGCGCTATGGCGGCACACCCGACGATCAATCGCTGTTGCGCTTGCTCGACGAACTCAAAGCGCGTGGCTATAAGATCTTTTTTTATCCGCTGTTTTTGATGGATGTGGCGGACAAACCGTGGCGTGGTCGTGTGACGGGAAGCGCTGCAAATGTGGCGAGTTTTTTCACCAAAACCAATGGCTATAATGCCTTTATTTCGCATTATGCCAATCTGGTGGCAAGCCGCGTGGATGCCTTTGCGATTGGCTCGGAACTCAAAGCGCTAACGGCGGTGCATAATGGCGCAACCAGCAATCGACAATTCCCCGCAGTGAATGCGCTGGTGAGTTTGGCGGCAACGGTGAAATCCATTGTGGGAAGCGGCGTGAAAGTGACCTATGCGGCGGACTGGTCGGAATATCACCACACCGATGATGGCTGGTATCATCTGGACCCATTATGGGCATCGCCCAATGTGGATGTGGTGGGGATTGATGCGTATTTTCCGCTGACTGACGCGCCACAATCGCAGGTGGGATATGACGCGAATATTATTAAACAAGGGTGGACGAGTGGCGAGGGATTTGATTGGTATTACACTGACGTGGCGCGCACCACCACCGCCACACTCGCGCCTGCTTATGCGTGGAAAAACATCGATTGGTGGTGGAAAAATTCGCATGTGAATCCCGATGGTGTGACCACCAATTGGGTGGCGCAAAGCAAGAAAATCTGGTTTACGGAATATGGATTTCCAAGCATCGACGGCGCGACGAATCAGCCGAATGTGTTTTATGATCCGACGAGTTCAGAGAGTTTTTTCCCGTATCATTCGCGTGGCCGAATTGATTTTCGTGCGCAGCGCGCAGTCATTGCGGCGACCTTAGCTCAGTGGCGGGATTCGGGCATGGTGGAGCGCACCTTTTTGTGGACATGGGACGCGCGGCCTTACCCCTATTGGCCCGATTTGCTGGATGTGTGGGCGGATGGTGGCGTGTGGAAAACAGGCCATTGGGTGCAAGGAAAATTTGGACTTTCAGCACTCGCAGCCATTGTAGCCGACCTGTGCCAACGCGCCGGATTGGCTTTGGGTTTGGTGGATGTATCGCGTCTGCGCGATCAGGTGGAAGGCTATGTGGTATCCTCGCAAAGCACCGCGCGTAGCCTGATTGAACAACTGATGGCGGGGTTCTTTTTCGATGCAGTAGAAAGCCAGGGTGCATTAAAATTTATCCCGCGCGGCAATGCCACCATCGCCACCATCAGCACGCAGGATTTATTGCCAGTGAACGCAGATTCAGCGCAAGTGTTACGCATCACCCGCGCACAAGAACTCGAATTGCCACGGCGTGTGCAGGTCAATTACATCAACCGTTTAGCCATGTATCAGCCGGGCTTGCAAAGTAGCGCGCGCCAGACGGGCGATGCATCGGATACGCAATCGCTGAATCTGCCGATTGTGATGGCCGATAAACGCGCCAAATCCATCGCCGATGTGTTGCTATATCAAAGCTGGCTGGCGCGAACTGGGCTTGAGTGCGAGTTGAGCATGGCTTATGGCGATCTGGAACCGGCGGACGTGATTGAGGTGCAAAGCCAGAGTGCCAATCATGTGATGCGCATTACGCAAACGCGGTTTGATCGCAGCGGCAAAATCCGCGTGATTGCAGCGGCGGAAGAGGTGAGTAGTTATGATGTCTATGCACCGCCTGCAGCCTCGCCGATCGTGATTTCGCAGGTGCCGAATGTGACCAATAGTGTGCTGGAATTTTTAGACGTACCTGCGCTTTCAACTGACAATGCGGCGGATGCATATCTGCGCTTTGCAGCACTGGGAAGTGGTGCAGCGTGGGATGGTGCGGTGGTCTATCGCAGTGACGATGGGGCACAGTCTTTTCAGCAATTAGTGAGCTTTAAAGACCCGTGTGTGGTGGGCGTGATGCTCACTGCGTTAGCATCAGGCACGACTACGGTGTTTGATGAGGTATCTTTCGTTGAGGTGTCGCTCAAAGGCAGTGGCGTGTTGGCAAGTGCTTCGCTGTTGGCAGTGCTCAACGGTGCTAACTTAATGCTGGTTGGCAATGAGCTGATTCAGTTTATGAACGCGACGGAACTATCAGAGGGCAAATATCGCCTGAGTGGGTTGTTGCGCGGACGTTTGGGCACCGAATGGGCGGTAGCGGGGCATGGCGCATTAGAGCGTGTGGTGCTGCTCGATAGCCGCCTGCAAAAAGACGCAGTGGCGGATGGACTCATCGGTCTTGGTCGCGATTATAAAGCCGTGACCATCGGCCAGACGCTGGGGCAGGTGACCGCGCAAAACTTCACCTATGCAGCGCGAGCCTTGAAGCCTTATGCGCCCGTTCATGCCAGCGCCGTGCGCGATGGATCGGGGAATATTGCACTGGGCTGGGTGCGCCGAACCCGCGTGGGCGGCCAATGGAAAGATGGCACCGATGTGCCCTTGTCAGAAAGCTCGGAGCGCTATGAAATTGACGTGATGAACGGCGCTAATGTGGTGCGAACCTTGAGCGCCATCTCCCCAAGCGCAGCCTATGGAGCAAGCCAACAAGTGGCTGATTTTGGCAGTGTTCAAGCCAGTGTGACGGTGCGGATTTATCAGATGTCCGATCGGATAGGGCGGGGATATGGCTTAGAGGCGGTGGTTTAATGGGTTATGCCTTGCTGCAAATCTCGATTTTCTGCGCTCCGCTGCTCACGTACCCTAAAGTACGCTGCGCTACGGTGCTCGAAAACTCACCATTTTCGCTTACGGCCTAACCCATTAACGTAACCTATCACGCATAGGACATGTCTTAAAAAAACTCATAATTTATTAACTATTTATTGGTACAATCAGTTAATAAATTAATGAGTCCAGCTGAGACACCCAATGTTTATGCCATTGTCAGATAAGCTAAAAAAATTAACACAATCCATTCATAGCTCGCATTCTGAGCTTCATGATAACACTCCTGATGTGGTGGTGAGCGCAGAAGAATTAAAACTCTTTACGGCACCTAACAATGAAGCGTTTGATCTGGCGGTGGCGCAACTTAACCATTCGTTATGGCATGTGGAAGACGCGCTGGTGGGGAAAATCTCGGTGGCGGTGATGATGAGCCAGCCCGATTTAACGCCTGAGCAAATGGAACATGCGCTCTTTGCCAAACAGATGTTTCGCGCAGGCGAAATCCGCTTTGCGGATTATTTGCTCAAAATGCAGAACCTGTTTCCTGAGCATATGGATGGCCTTTCAGATGATTTGAAAGAGCAGATTCATCAGCGGATTGGTAATGTGTAAGTATTTCTGAGTTTTTAGATGTAGTCATGTGACTCTACAATACGCTGTGGGACTCTGCGAAACCCGATCGGACAAAATGATGTGGAAAACAGATGCGGATGTGTTATAGTATGTTCATTAATCTTTTGCTAAAGGTTAGGGTGCTTTTGGTGAATTTAAGGAAAGAAGAGGGTATGGCAAAAGCTTCGGTCATGAAAGTATCTGATGGTCAGTATACTGAAAGAGGCTATTTGCGTCGCGTTGCATGGCAAGCGTTTAACTTCGGTTTTTCCGGCTGCGCCAATCTTAAAGAATTGCCTGATGTGTTGCCGTCTTCAAGACGATCTCGGGGTGGCATCATCACCATTAAAGTCA
>JAKFUW010000186.1 GCA_021732545.1 Alphaproteobacteria bacterium
TTCTCTATAGGAATTTTTGGATAAAAGCACTATAAAGCATATAATTATAGTCATTTTATCCAATTAAAAAACGTTTCTTTTTAATTAGAATGACTATAACATATGAAGGTTAACATTCAGTTACTGAATCCGTGCTTCGTCGAGTAACGAATTTTCAATGCCTTCGTTTTCTTTTATTTCGGGAGGCTCTAAATAGTTGCGATAGATTTGCACGCCCTTGGTTGCATCGGTAGGATCCATCAGGTTGGGACGGACAAATTGTTGTTTGTCTGATACCATCTGCACCATGTTTGCAGCAACAGAACAGCCAAACGTGGCGTGATTAAGGTGATAGGGGTTAATGTGATTGTCGATGTAGCGATTTTCGCAATCGCGTGCTAACACACGCTCATAAACCAAAGCGATGGTATTATCGCTTGATGGCACATATAATGACGGAACCCCGTATAAATCGAGGACTTCTTGCGCCGCGCTGCAGCGCACATCCGATTCCATGCAATAGAGTTCAGCGCGCGAAGGCTGATCTTGATTGATCCAGTTGGTTAATTCATCGAGCGCGGTTTCAGAGTTAACAGGAAGATTGACCACCTCAGACGAGACATCCAGCAACGATTCTGGCGTTCCGTGCTGAAAATAAGCTTGTGGCGGAATATTCGAGCAATTTGCCAGTATCAATAAACCTAACACACACATTGCGCGCTGCATCATCATCAGTCCACCATAAAGCCAACCGGCCCCTCTAAGCTCGGGGTTTGAGATATGCGTGATACGCCGCCTTGCAGCGAACCCATCGCGCCATAAAAGACGCTTTCCATGAAGCTTGCGGGGCGAAAATCATCGGTTGGCAGACGCACATCTGAAGATTTGGTGGGGTCAACTAAATAGGGGGTCACCGCAATCACCAGTTCGGTTTCTTGGCGCTCATAAGAGGTCTGGCGAAAGAGTGAGCTTAATACGGGAATTTCACTGACACCTGGAACTTGAGTGATACCAGAACGCAGCGTATCTTGCAGCAAACCTGCAATCATGAAGCTTTCACCCGGCGCAAGTTCTACGGTAGTGCTGGCACGGCGCACATCGAACGGGGAACAATCACGCCGTTGGTTCCCAGCGCCACTCCATCGCCATCATTGCGCTGCGATACTTCGGGCTGCACTTGAATGCGGATACGGTTTTCGCTTAATACATAAGGGGTGAATTTAACGGACACACCAAACGGTTTATATTCGACGGAGATGGTATCATTTTGTTGGGCGATAGGAATGGGAACTTCGCCACCTGCTAAAAACTGAGCTTCTTCACCCGAAAGTGCCACAAGGTTGGGTTCAGCCAAAATTTTGAGCAAATTGTCTTCTTCCAGCGCGTCAATCGCGGCTGAAATAGAATTAAGCCCGCTGGTATAGCTTGCGGCAGCGGTTAATGAATTGGCCGCAGCAGATAAGGTGCCACCCGCTGCATTTTGGTTGGAGAAAATGCTAAACGGCACATCACCGCTTTGTTTGGTAACACCAAAGCCCACGCCCAGTCTTTTTAGAGCACCGCGTTGAATTTCGCCAACGCGAATCCGTAGCATCACTTGCTGGCCTGCGCTGATTTTCATTAAATTAATGACTGAATCGCGATAGCTTTCCTTGTCATTCGCGGCATTGGCAATTTCATCAGGATCTTGGCTTGGGACTAAAAATTGAGAGGCAATTTCAATCGCAGAATTAGCCGATTGTGCGCTGGAGACTTCGCCCGTTAAAGCAATTTTGGTGTTGATCATCTCAACGCCAATACGTTCATAAGGCAAAAATTCATGAACGGCTTTGCGTATGGCGGGCAAATCATAGGTAACATACACATCGAGCTCGCGCACCAATTTGCTCTGCTCATCAAACAGGCGCACAGTGGTTTCACCCAGCGTTTTACCGATGACCGATACTTTGTTTTTACCGTGAACGTAGATGTCAGCAATTTCGGGATTTGCCACAATCACTTCACCAAGCTGTGCCGGAACCGTGACCACTTCAGAGCGATTGATGGGCACATAAAATTTGCCAGATGCTGACTGAGCTTCGCTAAAAAGCGAACATGTAACAATAATCGCAGCTAAAAAATGGTGACAATTATTTTTCATCCTCGGCTTTAGCGAGAATTTCAATGGCCGTGCCGCGAATGATTTTAACGGGAACTTCATCATTTTCTTTTTTCGGTGCGATAGATGAGATATCAAATTGTGATAGAGCAGGTTTGCGGGTGATTGCAACCTTTTCTGTATCTTCTTTATCTTCAATCGAACGCAGCGCAAGGTTTAACTTACCTATTTGCCGTGCCAAAACAATGCGTTGAGCATCTTCTGGCGACACTTCTAAAGAAACCGACTTGGGGATAATTATGCCGCCTTCTTCATTTAGCCCAGCTTGAGCGCGTTGATCAACCGCGAGCACTCTGGAGTTAACAATCAAGGCTTCGGCGACATCTTCTGTCACTTCATCTTCATTTTGTGCTTCATCTATTTCTTTTTGAGTGATGCCTTCTTTTAAGATCTTATGAAAAATCAACACATCAACATGATCGCCTGGAAAAATAAATCCAGCGACACCTGCAATTTCATCCGTAGCAATCGTGATGACGCGCTTGCCAGAAGGCAAGTCGCCCGCCAAGAAGTTCGGGTCTTCAGGGTTTACTAATTTTGCTTTAATGATCGGCTCCATCGCCTGAAAGGGCGCGCGGGTGACGGTACCAATCACTTTTTTGCCTTCTTCGGCGCCGACCACAAAGCCATCAATGAGCAAGTGTTTTGGCCAGGGTTGCACGGTGAGCATATTTTCTTCGATGAGCGAGCCGATCGGGATGGCTTTGGCCGCCACATACACATTCGCGGTTTCCACTTGTGGTGCCGCTTGTGGTGCAATTTGAACCGACTGCGAGGGCGCATTATTGCGATTAACAACGACGCGTGGCGGCGCTTCATCGCTGCCGGACAAGGTGAGCACCAGATAGGCTGCCAAACCTGCTACAAAAATGGCGATAATCAATCCAACATATTTCATAGCGACCCTGTTTTTCTTATCTGTTATGGTTCCTATGTTTCAAGCGCATGTGTATAAAAATGGACCCACCTCACTCGTTACATCATGATTGTCTATTAATAGACTCAAAAAGTTAAGTTATTGTTAAGGGCGATAGGATGAAGTCGAGTAAAAGGACGAATGCGTTTGACATTTTTGTCACAAAAGCGCCATACATCGGCTATGGCACAGCATGAACGCATCTTGATTTTAGACTTTGGCTCGCAGGTTACGCAACTGATTGCGCGCCGCGTTCGCGAGGCCAATGTCTATTGCGAAATCAAGCCCTGCACGATGAGTGAAGCCGACATTCGCGCCTTTAACCCCAAGGGCATTATTTTATCAGGCGGCCCTGCTTCGGTGCATGAAGGTGCCTCGCCCACGGTTACGCGCGCAGTGTTTGAAATGGGCGTGCCGGTGCTGGGTATTTGTTATGGTCAGCAATTGATGTGTCATCTGCTGGGTGGTCAAGTGGTGGCGGCGGGGCATCGAGAATTTGGCCGCGCGCAGATCGATATTGTGGCGGATAGTGCCTTGTTCAACGACATTTGGAGATTGGGACAGGCGGCAGAAGTCTGGATGAGCCATAGCGACCGTGTGGAGCGTTTGCCTGTTGGGTTCAAGGTGATTGCCAGCACGCCATCCGCGCCCTTTGCCGCGATTGCCGATGAAACGCGGCGTCTATATGGTACGCAATTTCATTTGGAAGTGGTGCATACGCCGCAAGGCGCGACTATTTTAAAGCGCTTTGTGCAGGCTGTTTGTGGCTGCCAGGGCGACTGGACGATGGAAGCCTTCAAGCGCGAAGAAATGGATGTGATCCGCACGAAGGTTGGTGCTGGCAAGGTGATTTGCGGGGTGAGCGGCGGGGTGGATTCATCGGTGGTGGCGACCTTGTTGCATCAGGCGATTGGCGATCAGTTGGTGTGTATTTTTGTTGATAATGGTTTGCTTCGTTATAAAGAAGCAGAACAAGTGCGCGCGATGTTCGTGCATGATTTGAAGGTGCCGCTGACCTATGTCGATGCGAGCCGTATTTTTCTGGCGCGGTTGCAGGGCGTGCGTGACCCCGAGCGCAAACGCAAAATCATCGGCGAAACCTTTATTGAGGTGTTCGATGAGGAAGCTGCGCGTGCAGGAGATGCTGAGTTTTTAGCGCAAGGCACGCTGTATCCTGATGTCATCGAATCGCTGTCATCGCATGGGGGGCCGAGCGTCACCATCAAGTCGCATCACAATGTGGGCGGCTTACCTGAGCATATGAAACTCAAACTGATCGAACCCGTGCGCGAACTGTTCAAAGACGAAGTGCGCGCGCTGGGCCGCACGCTTGGCATGTCGGATGCGATGATCGGGCGGCACCCCTTTCCAGGCCCTGGCCTTGCGATTCGGGTGCCTGGCGAAGTGACGGAAGAGCGACTCAATATCCTGCGTCAAGCTGACGCCATTTACATCGACGAAATCCGCAAAGCAGGGTTATATGACATCATCTGGCAGGCCTTTGCGGTGTTGCTACCGGTGCGCTCGGTGGGCGTGATGGGCGATGCACGCACCTATGAGTTTGTGTGTGCACTGCGTGCGGTGACTTCCACCGATGGCATGACGGCGGATTATTATGGATTTGATCACGGGTTTTTATCTGGCGTTGCGGGCCGTATCATTAATGAGGTACGAGGGATTAACCGTGTGGTCTATGATATCACCAGCAAGCCACCTGGCACCATTGAATGGGAGTAACTGAATATGACCGATGAACTGATCCGCGAAGTCAATGAGGCGATGAAGGTGGACCGCGCCAAACAAGTGTGGAACACCCATGGCAAAAGCGTGATATCGCTTGCGGTGGTGGCGATTTTATTGATCGGTGGGTTTTCTTATTGGCAACACCAACAGCAAGCCACCAACGAGCAATGGACAACCGATCTGTTGGCGGCGCGCGTGGCCTTTAAGGCGGGCGACCTTGAAGAGGCCAAAAAGATATATGAAACATTGGCAAAAAACAGCCAGGGCGCGCAACGCCAAATGGCGGGTCTTTGGCTTGCCAAAACGCAGCTGCGTCTTGCTAATCAAGAAGGCGTGCTGAGTGCGCTGGATGATGTGATCAAAAGCGATGCAAAAAAAGAGCAAAGTGCTTTTGTGGTGATGGCGTGTTTGCAAGCACTGGCGCTCGCCCCTGAGGACGCACGCTTTCAAGGCTGCCTACCTCAAGCCTCTGGCGCGGCACTCAAACCTTTGGCCGATGAACACCGTGCGGTGATGCTGATGGCAAAAGGCGATTATAAGGCCGCGCAGAAAGCCTTGCCGCAAGGGGTGTTGCCACCTGCACAGCAAGCGCGGGTTGATGATATGTTGTCTTATCTGGCATCTAAAAATACACATGATGAATAGATTTACAGTGCTGCTTTGTGTGTGCGCGGCGCTTGCGGCGTGCCAATCATTGCCAACCTGGATAGGCGGCGATCCGGTGAAAGAAGAAAAGCTCAAAGGCTCGCGCATTGCGGTGCTCGATTATCAGGGACAAATTACTCCCGATGCGCAAGTGGCCGATGAAAAAGTCACCCTGCTTGCGCCTGAAATAAACAAGCAATGGGCGTCGGAAACCGATGCACAAAATCAAGGCTTTGAAAATTTGGCGGTGAGTGGATTCAATGAGGCACAAAGCGCCAGCGTCGGCGAAGGTAATGGCTGGGAAACGCTGTTGATTACTCAACCCGTAATAGCAGATGGCACGCTGTTTGCGATGGATGCAAACGGCTATGTGGCAGCCTATGATGCCGCCGATATCGACCGCGTTTTATGGAAATCGGATCAAGCGGTGACGCCCGAAGAAGAAGCGGTGGGAGGCGGTGGTTTAGCCTATAGCAACGGCGTGCTC
>JAKFUW010000114.1 GCA_021732545.1 Alphaproteobacteria bacterium
CTGCAGCCCACGCCCCAGCTGCCACGGAGCTTGTCGTTGCCGCTCACCCTTATGAATGCCCGTGCGTGATAACACTTCCCATTTGTGGCGGACATGCACCATTTTTAGATTGGATTACTCAGCAAACTATTGCCCTTTAGTGGCTGTTGACATCCGCCCCCGCCCATGCCATACAAACGTCCTCTTTTTAAGAGTCCTATTCTATCCATGTTGGGGCGTAGCCAAGCGGTAAGGCAGTGGTTTTTGGTACCGCCATCCCAGGTTCGAATCCTGGCGCCCCAGCCAATCTTCAGTTTTGTCCGAGTCAAGGAACAAATCAAACGGCTTTCGCAAGGCATACTGCGCTTTTCCATCTACTAATTCCAAGTTCCAATAAACCAGTTTCAGGATTTTGCGCTTCTGCTCAATATCGGCTGATTGAAACAGCTAACCCACCTTGGCCAGCCAGCGTTTGAAGGGTTCCGCCTTAGGCGATGGAATGGACTGAATAATGCGGAATAAGGTTTCGGCATTGGCGCAATCTGTTTCCCTAGATTTGCCGTCATCTGCAATTAATTTCAACTGTACGATTTTTTCGTACAGTTCATCAAAACCTTCATCTTGCTCTATTTTTCGCTTTAAGTCTGACCAATAACGGCGTGGGTTAGCGCTATCGGATAGCACACCCACCACATCAATGATGGAAAACCACCACTCATTTTTGTGTAACTTGCGCCGAATATGCTTGTGCTGAAAAACTACCAGCGTGTTTTCATGGGAAGTGGGATCATTCATGACATTGCTCCTTGGGTTATGTTGTACCATTCTTTCAAACGAAGGGGATGAAAATCTTCTAGTTGCTGCTTCACCTGCCTAATAGCAGTCCAGCGGGGTGTTGCAGTGGGCTGATATGTTTTACATTCATCAATCAGTCGTTTGATTGTTTTGGGGTTTAATGTATCGAACAAAACAGATACGCCTTTTTCACCCACTTGCTGCAATAGCTGCACGGTTCCTATGATGCTGGTGACTTTAGCGGCTTTCATCTTTGGATTAGCCGCCATCAGGCTTTCCGCAAATTGGTCAGGCGAACGTAGGTCAATTTCTAACAAACTGGCCATACCATGCTGTTGCATCAATTCAGCCCAGAAATGCCCCAGAATTTTGGCAGCAATACGTCTGCCAAACAATGCCCAAAAATAAACATCTTCAGATTCATCCAGCGCCTTCAAAATACTTTTAATCTTTCGGCGGTTATTCAGGCGTACTTCCAACCGCAATACCTGCACCTGCTGTTGGCGTAAATCATCAAATAGGCCAAGCTGCGCATCATAATCTTCTTCCAGCGCCCGCTTTGAGCTGGTTCGTGCCTGATTTAAGTCCTGTACCTTGTCATAGACACAGATTTCATAGCTATTGGCGTGCCACTTCAACACATAGCCATTATTGCGATAGTCTTTGCTGTTTACATCCAACCGCTTCCACACATTCAGCTTGGCCAGTTCATTGATGACCATGCTGCATCGGGTGTTGTCTGTTAGAATGATATTTTTGGAATAATGAATAGATGAAACCAGTGATTGCCCAAGCGTATCAGGCTGTCTGGAAGGCGGTCTTTATTCGTCCAAGGTGCATCACCGAAAATACCATACAGGTGAGGATTGGCTTTTTCGATACAGCGAAACGCGCCCTGAAGCGCCTTGCCAACATCCTTTGTCTCAGCGAGCACATCACTCCATCTGCAGCCGTTTGAAATTTGTATGCGGTGCTGTTCTGGTGCGGCAGCAAGCTCCTCGTCACCATATAGCTCCATCGCTTCCTGATATTCCTCATCATAGACATCGTTAATCCGCTTGAAAAATAGAACAGGAAATATGTAGGTTTTGTAATCGGACGCATCGATAGGCCCCGTGATGATGTGCGCAGCCATCCACAGTTGGTGTTCTAATTCTTTCAGTGTAAGCCTTCCATTCATGGCCTATTTATGACACACAGGTCAATTAAAGGTACAGATATTTTCGGCGCTTAGTTTTAAGCGTTCGAAACTCGCTTTCCATAATGTATTTTATCTTTCAGTTGCTAAAATCTAGACACACCAATTCCGTCCATATTGCTGAGCAATCTGCTCATTCATCGATAATGCTATCCGCTACGCTTTTAAGCGCACAATCTCTCAACCCCAAACTCTAAGCCGCTTTTTCGTAGTGTCCTGGAATGCCTCAGTCGGGACTAAGTTCGAACTTTATCTCAGTGTGTCCTAATCCCAAGCTGCTAAAGAAGGATGGCATCGCAACACTTCCAATCAGGACACTACGAACTTTTATCTCAGTGTGTCCCAATCCTAAGCTGCTAAACAGAGAGTCTTCTCGTCGCACAATTTGTGATTTTGGATTCTGCACTGAGGCCTGCCTTTTTACCGATTGAAAAGCCCTGCTCTTTCCTCTATGATGCGCTGCATGCCAAAGTTGTTGTGTTATGTATTGATGGTGTTTGCGTTGCTAGCTAGTCCTGTGCTGGCGAATATGCAGCCTGCATGTATTGAGACCGCCTGTCATGAGGATTCGCAGTCATCAAAGCAAAAGCCATCCCAATCAGAACACACCAAAGCAGTTCATCATTGCTGTTGCCATGTCAGCGCAGCGGATCGGAAACTGGAATCTCCCTACACGGTTTCGGTTGCGTCTAGCAAAACCACGATGCTTTCAATCAACAGCAATCAAGCAGGCTTATATCAACCCGGCCTGTTGCTCGAACCACCCTCCCACGCTTAATCCATAAAGCAGGCTTGCGCCTGAAAGAGTGCCTATGCAGGTGCTCTAACGCCGCATGTCCTTTTGTGTTTTACCCAAGGAACTAAGTGTGAGAACTCCCGATGCCAAATCCATATAAGCTCCGCCCCTCAAAATTTATACTTTGGCTGCTCTGCGCCACCATGCTAACGAGTGTGCCTGCATACGCTGAGCCAGAAAAACAAACAGATACACCGTCACCCGCTGCTGTGGCTGCACCTGTGAAAGCCACTGGCTTTACGCTGGATGATGCGATTGCCAAGGCACTCATACAGTCTCCCCGCTTGAAAGCATTTAGCAGTGGTGTTGCGGCTGCAAAGGGGGAACAGCGGCAAGCTGGGGCATGGGCGAATCCTGAAGTGGGCGTGGAAGCGGAAAATGTCGCGGGTCAAGGAGTATATAAAGGATTCGACTCAGCGGAAGTGACCTACGGAGTCACGCAAGAGTTCTCCATCGGCGGGAAGATTTCAGCGCAAGAGACTATCGCAGGCTTTGGGCTTGAAATTGCCTCACTTGAGAGCCAAGCCGCCACGCTCGATGTTATCCGCGATGTGACCACGGCCTATGCGGAAGCAGTCGCGGCAGAAGAAAATGTGCGCCTTGCGACCGAGCAAAAAGAATTGGCAGAGGATGTGCTACAATCGGTTAGCGTTCGCGTGGGCGCTGCTGCTGCGCCTCTCATGCAAAAAAGCCGTGCCGAGGTGGAACGCTCCACCGCGACTATTGCGCTCGATAAGGCCAACCGTGAGCGTACCATCACTTACAAAAACCTTGCCGCTCTGATGGGTGAACCCATGCCTGTATTCACGCTCGATCACTCTGCTTTTTATGCTGTTACCAAGCTGGATTCTGTTGCACTGGATGAAAAACTCAAAGCCAATCCTGATATCGTGAGGCTGAATGCGTCCTTGGAGCAATCCAAGGGAAAGCTTGATTTAGAAAAAGCCAACGCCATTCCCGACCCACGTTTGAATGTGGGTGTACGCGATTTCCAGGGTAGTGGCGATCAGGCATTTGTGGTGGGTGTATCGTTGCCCATCCCCATATTCAACGCTAACCGTGGCAATATTGATAAAGCCCGCAGCGAAGTAAGCCGCGCCGAGCAGGATAATCAGCAAGCCACACTGAACAACAGCGCCGAACTCACGCAAGCGCGTGAGCAAATGGAGAGTGCCTATCTGCAAGCGCAAACCCTGAAGACGGAAATCTTGCCTTCTGCCGACAAAGCCTTCCTCTTGGCGCGCGAAGGCTATGGCTTGGGGCGTTTCCCCTACCTTGAAGTGTTAGACGCTCAGCGCAGCTTGTTCGGGGTAAAGCAGCAGCAGATCGCTGCTCTCAAAGAATACCACACGGCACGTGCAACGCTGGAACGCCTAACAGCAACACATCTTACCAAGATACACAAAACAGGAGAGCCACATGCTGAATAAGCGCAACCTTATTATTGTAACACTGCTGCTGGCACTTGCTGGCGGCGCGTATGTCACATTTGGTGGTTCGGATAAAGAACATCATGCTGATAAGCACGACGATGAGCATCAAGATGATAAGCACGACGAAGACGGACATGAAGATGAACATGGCCATGGGGGTCATGATGATCACGCTGAAGAAGGCGAACACACGGATGAAACTAAAATCAGCGATGCAGCAGTCAAGAATCTGAATATTGAGGTTCTCGAAGTGGGCAGCGCGATGATTCAGGAGACTATTAGCGTCAGTGGCCGAATCACGCTCAATCAGAACACCACCGCGCAAGTGAAGGCACGCTTCACCGGAGTGATTCGCAGCGTATTAAAGGAACCCGGTGAAGTGGTGAAAGCGGGTGATACGCTGGCTACGGTGGAAAGTAACGACAGCCTTCAAGTCTATGCGGTGAAATCGCCTGTAGCTGGCACAATCATCAACCGTACGGCTAGTGTGGGCGAACTGGCGGCAGATGCGCCGCTATTCGTGGTGGCGGATTTAAGCAAGCTATGGGCAGAATTATTCATTTTCTCGAAAGATGGCCAGAAGCTGAAAGCTGGTCAGAAAGTCCGCATCCAGTGCCTTGATGACCCCGTGAATACCGAATCTACCATTGCGCTGGTGTTGCCCACCGCTGAAGCCTCCAGCCAAACGGTGGTGGCGCGTGCGGTGATTGAGAATACCGATAATCATTGGCGTTCTGGCATGAATATCCGCGCCGATGTGGTGCTGTCTGAAAGGCGCGCACCGCTTGCCGTAAAAACCGAGGCCATCCAGCGCATGGAAGGTAATATGGTGGTGTTCGTACAAGAGGAAGGCGGAACCTACAAAGCCCAAGTGATTGAAACGGGCATGAGCGATTCGCAGTGGACGGAAATCAAAGGCGGCCTCACGGCTGGCCAGCATTACGTCGCAAAAAACAGCTTCGTGGTGAAAGCCGACATCGGAAAAGCCGGTGCGGAACATGAACACTAAAATCTAAGGAACATCGTCATGATTGAACGTATTTTAGGGTTTTCCCTCCACCACCGATACCTGATCGCACTGCTTACGTTAGCAGTGGCGGTATTCGGTATGTACTCACTTAAAAATCTTCCGATTGATGCCGTGCCAGACATCACCAACAATCAGGTGCAGATTAACACAGCGGCAACTGCCTTCTCTCCGATGGAGGTTGAAAAGCAGGTAACGTTCCCCGTGGAAACCGCGCTGGCTGGGATTCCGGGTCTGGAATATACACGCTCGATTTCGCGTAACGGATTTTCTCAGGTAACGGCTGTATTCCGCGATGACGTGGATATTTATTTTGCTCGCTCTCAAGTGAATGAGCGCATTGCCGAAGCCAAAGAAAGCCTGCCCGAAGGCGCCCTCCCGAAGATGGGCGCGATTTCGACTGGCCTTGGCGAGATTTATATGTGGACGGTGGAATATGAACACCCACGCGGCAAAGGCGCAGACATAAAAGATGGCAAAGCAGGCTGGCAGTCCGATGGTAGCTACCTCACACCTGAAAACCAAAGCCTGAAAACCGATGTGGAACTGGCCTCGTACCTTCGCACGGTGCAGGATTGGATTATCCGCCCTCAGCTAAAGGGAGTGAAAGGAGTAGCGGGTGTTGATGCGATTGGTGGCTATGTAAAACAATACCATGTGCAGCCGAACCCTGAAAAGCTGGTC
>JAKFUW010000019.1 GCA_021732545.1 Alphaproteobacteria bacterium
GATGTTCTCCATAACGCTTTCACGAGGAGCGCTAGCGACGACGTGATCTAACGCATCCCTATGCTGAGACTGCTTCGCTACGGCTTCGCCTGCGCTCGCAAAAGCGCGAGTAAGCTTCTCCGCCGCGCCCTCGCATAGCCGGATGAAATTTTCGGCTTCGTCCCAATGCTGGGCGCGGTATGATTTCAGGGCTTTGAGCCATAAGTCTTTCATGCGGGCAAAGCCTACGCTATCGGCCAGCGCCTCATCGCCCAGCAACGCATAGACCGTGACGGCCGCGAGCTTGCCTTTGACCTTGATGCGGTCGAGTTCCAGCGTGGCAAGCTGCGGCACGTAGCTTTGCGTGTTTTGGCCAATCACGATATTCACACCATAGTTTTTGCTCTGGCCCTCTAACCGCGAGGCCAGATTCACATCATCGCCCAGCACGGAATAGTCAAATCGCTGCAAAGAACCCATATTTCCCACGCAAATATCGCCGGAATTGAGGCCAATCCCGATTTGGACGGGGAAATAATCCCAATTTTCATCGATTGCGCGTTGTTTTCGGTCGTCATTGAGCGTATCCAGCTGCCTAAACATCTCGAGCGCCGATAAACAGCCATTGAGTGCGTGATGTTCATCATCCAGCGGCGCATTCCAGAACGCCATGATGCAATCGCCCATATATTTATCAATCGTGCCCTTGCGCGCCATGATCACATCGGTCATCGGCGTCAGGAACCGATTGATGAAAGTGGTGAGTTGCTGGGCATTATAGCGCTCTGAGATGGTGGTAAAGCCGCGAATATCGCAAAACAATACCGTCATCGGCTTAATTTCACCGCCTAAAGTGAGTTTTTCAGGGTTTTTGGCGAGTTCTTCGACCAAATCAGGCGACATATATTGCGAAAATGCCCCGCGAACCTGTTTGCGCTCCCGTTCGGATAGCATATAGCGCCGTAATGATTCGGTAAGATACAAACATAAGATCACCATGCTGGGGCTGATGGGGTCGATCAGAAAGCCATAGGTGCGAAACATCTGTAGCGAAAACCACAACGCAGCCCCAAGGGCTGCCACCATAAACACCGCCCCCCACACCGCCGTTAGCCGCGCCATCACCGCCATCAACCCTAAGCCACAGGCGAGCATGCCCAGCGTTTCTGCCATCAATATCCAATCGGGGCGAAACAAAAATTGTTTGAGCAGAATTTGTTCCAGCATCTGCACATGCACCTCCACTCCTGGCAGCGCAGGGTTCAGCGGCGTGGCGCGTAGGTCCTTTAATCCCGCCGCACTCGTGCCCACAAACAACATCTGGCCTTGCACCAAACTCGCATCAAAATCCGGCTCAAAAATTTTCCATGCCGGAATATAGCGCGATGGCTCATGCGTGGTGTAATGCACCAGAAAATTGCCCGACGAATCAGTCGGAATGTCATAGTGGCCGTTGCGAATCTGAGTGATGCCCGTTTCCGCACCAAAGCTTTGCTCGCCGCTGGCTCCCGCCATTTTGATGATGTAGCTGCTCGCCCCCTGCCCCACGCGCAGCACTTCCAGAGCCAAGCTCGGATAAATTTCATCTTTGAGCGCCAGCATCAGCGGCACGCGCCGCACCATGCCATCGGGGTCGGGCGTGTTATTAAAAAATCCGTTGCCCTCGGCGGCTTGCTCCAATGCAGACAAATTGGTGGTGGCCCCTTCAAAATAACCATTTAAAAAATCAATTGGGCGACTGTCTGGGTTTCCCGCAAACGATAATCCGAATTTTTTGGCAGGCAGCCTCGTGTTTTCATCATTGGTCAGCGCGAATCCCGTCACCACATAGCCTGTGCCAAACGCCTCCGCCAGCGTGGTATCATGATCGGGCAACGCCAATAATTGCTTCTTTAAACCCGCATCAACGTGCCAAAAATTCGCGCTATTAGCAGGCGAGGTGCGGTCGACTTCCGCAAACACCACATCAAACGCCACCACCCCCGCCTCTTGCGCCACCAATTTGTCGATCATCTGTGCAATCAGCGAACGCGGCCACGGCCATTGCCCAAGACGGCTCAGACTTTCATCATCGATATCGATGATTTTGACGCCTGCTTGCTTGTAGGTGCGCGGATAGTATTTTTGATACACATCAAACACCTGATTTTGCAGCGCGATGATAAAGGGGCTTTGATCCAGCTTCACCCAGCTTGCAGCCAGCAGCAACAGCAGCGAAATCATCAGTGGTAGGCGTTTGCGAATGGTCTGTTTCATCTGCCTTTTTCTCGTTCTTTCTCTCAAGATCAGGTAGTGATTGTCTTAAACGGGAATTGCGTGCAGTTTTAAGCCCAACGCGTGGGTTACTTTGAGCATGGTTGCAAATTCGGGATTACCCTCGCTGCTTAGCGCGCGATAGAGTGATTCGCGGCTCAACCCTGCTTTGCGGGCAATTTTGCTCATGCCGCGCGCACGGGCAACGGTTCCAAATGCTTTGGCAATAAAGACCGGATCATCGCCATATTCCTCAAAAGCGAGAGTCAGATAGGTTGCAATATCCTGTTCGGTTTTCAGGTGTTTTGCCGAATCCCATTTGTAGGTTTTGGTTTTAGCCATAGTAGCCTCCTATAGGTTTTGAGCGAGTTCCAGCGCTCGTTTAATGTCGCGTTTCTGAGTGGATTTATCGCCCCCCACGAGCAGAATCGTCAGCCTATCGCCATGTTCCACGCAATAAACACGGTAGCCTGCACCATGACGGATACGCATCTCAAGCAGCCCGCTAAAGCGCTTATGATCTCCATAATTGCCATCTTGCGCACGTTCGATGCGTTGCTGTATCCTGATACGGGCGATCCGATCTTTCAGGCCTGCGAACCACGCATTGAATTCCGCAGTGCTGCGTATCTCTCTCATGAGGTAATTGTAGCTCATAGGCTACATATTGTCAAGCCGCTAGGTTTACGCACTTGGTACTGGTTCAGCTGTCATACCGGCTGGCGAAGCCACGCCGGCATCCGGTTTATACAAACAAAACCAGACCCCGGTGTGCTGACGCAACCGGGGTGACAGTTCCCTTAACCCACCACCTGTTTCCAGAATGCAAGGCTGTGGATAAAAACACGCACTTATTCACGAATTTTTAAACCTTTAGGCTTAAGGTGAGGATAAGGTGCATTATGATAGTGCCATTCAAAACCAACCTCGCATCAGACAAGAGACTTATGTTTAAGCGCTTCTATATGATTGGGATGTTATTGCTTTCGCCCGCTTTGGCTCAGGCGCAAACGCCCGATGCGCGCATCAATGATAATGCCGCGCAAGAAGCGGTTAGAAACGCTCCAACAAGCCAGCCTAAAACGGCACCCAAGCCTAAATTAAATGTCGATGAAGCGGCCAAGTCGCTCGAAGGCGATCAAGGCCAGATGGGTGATTCGATGCCATCGCTCGAGAATTTGCAGCAGCTGCAACGACGCATGCAAGCGCAGCCCAATAACCTCGATTATGCCTTTGCTTATGCCCAAATGGCGGGCGCTTTGAACGAACATGTGAAGGCCGCGAGCGCCTATGAAGCGATGCTGCGCGCCATGCCCGACCTCGACCGCGTGCGGCTGGATTTAGGCGCGACCTATTTGCGCCTTGGTAAGCTGGAGCAAGCAAAAACAGAGCTTGAAACCGTGCTAAAGCGTCAACCACCGGAAAGTGTGCGCGCCAATGTTGAGGCCATTTTAGCAGGACTCAACAAAGAACTCAGCGCCCATGAATGGAGCGGTTCGGTTGCCATCGGCATCAATAGCGATTCGAATGGCAATTCAGCGGCCAGCTCCGATCAAATCCTGATCTTTGACACGCCGATTAATCTGGGCGCCGACCAGCGAGCCGAAGATGATCTGCAATTGTTCACTGCCGCATCGGTGCGCCACGTCTACAAACCCATGTTTGCGCGCGGCCAAGAAATTTCAGCCGTGTGGAACACCGATGTCAGCGCCTATAAAGCCGAACAGTCTGAACTGGAAAATCTTGATTTAAGTGTGTTGTCGCTCAATGTTGGCCCCGACATCATCTGGAAAAAAAGCGGATTCAAATTGTCGCCATCATTGGGTTATCAGCACATCACGCTCGCCACCCAAACCTATTTGCGCAACACCGCAGCCCAGCTTGAAGCCGAATATCCGCTTAGCAAAACATTCCTGCTCACCGCTGGCACCAAGCACGAAATTCGCGATTTTGATAATTCATCCGAGGTTAGCACCTACCAAGACCGCAACGGCACCGCCAGCCAAGTCAGCATCGGCGCGCGTTGGGCTGTCACCCCTGCCGATTACCTCAATGCCGAATTCACGCAGCGCGTGGAACGCGCCCGAAAAAGCTACTTCGATAATGACCAAAGCGGCATCACCGCAGGCTACACCCATTTATTTTCGCAAGCCACCTTTGGCGTGGCAAGTGTGGGCTATAAAGACAGCCGCTATGATGATAATGACGGGCTGATCAGCCGCAAAGCGCGCCGCGATAAAGAGCGCAGCGCGGGCTTCACCCTCGGCTACCGCCTGAACGACACGCTCACACTCAGTGGCGGCTACCAATACCGCGATATCAATTCAAACCTGCTCAATTATGATTATGATAATCACCGCTTTACCACGAGCTTGAGCGCACGGTTTTAGGTAGATGTTTCGCGTAAACCTAACGTTCGTCATTCTGCGGCGAGCTTTGCTCGAGCGCAGAATCTCTATAGATCCTGCACAATCGCTCCCGCGATTTGCAGGATGACACAGATGTGAGAGTCAGCATTTAAGCCAACACATTCACCCCTTGCGCCATCGCTGCTGCCGCTAATTTTTTATCGAGCGTGGCGAGTGGCAACTGGTAATGCAAAGCAAGCTCCAGATAGGATGCATCATAAGAACTTAAGCCATGTCGCCGCGCAAGCGCCAACACATCACCATGCGACATCAATGGATAGGATGTAATTGGCATAACTTCGAGAGCAGCAAGCGACGCGTTGGTTTGAGCGCTATCCGAGCGCTTGCGTCGCTCAGCGCTCATCAGCCCGCTATTGATTTCATACCAGATTAAATTCGGCGCAATCGCTCCATAATTCACCACCTGACCCAGTAGCGCGATCATCGAATCATCCGGTGATTCGTCCGAGATAATCCACGCCAGCACCGCCGAGGCATCGACCACGCAAAACATCAGTAGCGGCGGCCTTCTTCTATCATTTCGCGAATTTCCTCGCGCGAGAATTTCGGCATGGTTTTGCGCAACTCCATAATCTGTTCTTTGGCGGCAAGCGCTTGCTCGCGCTTGGCATCGGCGATGGGCATCAGCCGCGCAACGGGCTTGCCATGGCGGGTGATCAGCACCTGCTCGCCTGCTTCCACTTGGCGCAATAAATCGGGCAGATGGGTTTTCGCTTTGTATGATCCAACGGTAATCATCTGATATCCCTTATGTTATTTTAGACCAGTCTATCAGACTAGTCTGAATATGGCAAGAACGGAAAACACGACTACCTTAGCGAATATCGCTTTTGCGAGCAGTTCAGCGAAGCAATCTGTAAGATCACTTCGTCGAGCGTTGCTCTCCTCGTGAAAGCGAACCCCCCCCTAAATCGCCATAATCTGCAGCACACAATCGGTGTTAGCTTGGGCTGTGGCGGTGCGCGCCACCTCATCCATCACCGCGATTTCGCCGAACATCTCGCCTGATTTTAAAATGGCGAGTTGTTCGCGGGTGCCATCATCATGTTCTTTGATGATCGCCACCTCACCGCTTTTGATAATATACGCATGATCGCCCGGATAGCCTTGGCGAAAGATCACAGACCCAGCGCTGAAGGATGTGGTATTGGAAGAAAAAACGGACTTAGACATGGATTAAAAT
>JAKFUW010000242.1 GCA_021732545.1 Alphaproteobacteria bacterium
ACGTGTGCGTGATTTGCATTCCTTCAATGCAGGGGTGAGTGTTGCACTGGATGACCGTTTTCAAATCGGCAGTACAACGATTCTTGTGGTAAATGTGAGCAGCGACCTTGATACAGGTATTGCGCGCGGAGCGAATACCTCTTCTGCCATTGGTGTGACAGCAAGTGCGAATTATGAAATTGGTCCGTGGATATGGGGTGGTTATTATCAAGCAGCACGCGCAGAGGGGGATGTTGCGCTGCCCGATAATGATGAATTGCGTGTGTTTCAGCTTGGCTCAAGCTATCGCTTCACCACCAATTTGCGGCTGTTCAATGCGGCATATCTCTATGATTTTAACAATGAAGATGGCGATACATCGATATATGATTCACAAGGAGCAATCTTTCTGTTAGGTTTGCGTGCCACACTGTAACAACTAGTAACCAATAGTATCAGGGGAGAATTTGATGCAAAAAAGACCATTAATACTCGCAGCCCTTACGGCAGTGCTGGCGCAGGCTGCGCAAGCGCAGGTGCACCCAGAAAGCCCTACCTACGAGGCAGAAAAATGCTATGGCATTGCCAAGGCTGGCAAAAATGATTGCTTTACCGCAAATAATAGCTGTGGGGGGACTGCGAAAGTAGATAATGACCCAACCTTATGGAAATATGTGCCCCAAGGTGAATGTGTTAAATTGGGTGGCACATTAACTGCCAAGAAGGGCTAATAACGTTCATATCGGATGTAACGTTGTCTGTGCTGCACGCGAATCCTTAGGTAACATCTAGGGAGACGTTATGAAATATCTACCTGCATTTATGGCACTATTTTCTACCATTCATCCGCTTTCAGCCTATGCTGAAGGTCGTTCGGCTGCACATCCGGTTGTACTCGAGCTTTTTACCTCGCAAGGCTGTTCATCCTGCCCTCCGGCAGATAGGCTAGTATCAAAATATGCTGATTATGCTGGTGTTCTGGTGCTTTCCTACCATGTGGATTATTGGGATTATATAGGCTGGAAAGATCCCTATAGCAGCGCGAAGAATACTAATCGGCAGCGCGAATATGCTTCTTATTTGCGATCAAGAAATGTCTATACGCCACAAGCGATTATTCAGGGGAAATCAGATGTGGTTGGCTCCAATGAATCTGGCCTTGCCAATGCACTGAGTATCGCCGCCAAAAACGGAAGCTGGATCGCCGCGAAACTTGAGAAATCAGCAGAAAAGGTGGCCATTTCTTTACCCGCAACTGAAAATATAAACGCCAAAATACTACTCGTTGGCTACCAAAAACAGTCCAGCAATGCGGTGCCTCGTGGTGAAAATGCGGGCGAACAACTGGCACATCGAAACAGCGTCACTGATATCATTCCATTAGGTGAATGGAAGGGCGCAGCATTCAATATCACTAAGCCATTACCCACCGGAGATGGGGTTGCGGTATTAATTCAATCTGCGGCAACGGGCGAAATTATTGGCGCGAACTGGCAGTGATTTACGGGTTGTTAGTTGCGCATGATTATAGTAATGAGGCAGCATGATTCGCGCCCTTTCACCTGTAAATCTTTTAGCTTCCGCTCATGCAACAGCAACGTATATAGGTGAAACCCTGCATGTGCCACTAACCCTTGTTTTATGGGATAGATCACGCATTGAACTAGGCGAAAATTCCGCCGCGACCATTACCATTACCTCGGCAAATGTCATTGCTTCACTGCTGAAAAACCCAACGCTGGATAATATGATCAAGCACTACACTGCCGGCTCAGTGTTGCTTGACGGTGAGTTAATGGTAGTCGGCCAATTGCTGCGCTCGCACGTGAAAAAGAAAGATATTAAGCGTATCAGCAAAAAATATCTCTTCAGCAAAATGTGGCCGTTTTTATTTGTTGCGGCACATAAACCTGTTGCGCAACATAGTTTTGATAATGATGCGCAAGGATCACAGCATAAAAATGAAAGTAATACATCCTACATTCAGTTTCATTATGACGTGAGCAATGCATTTTACCAGCTGTTCCTTGACCCGCAAATGCAGTATTCTTGCGGGTATTTCAAAGAATGGGACAATTCGCTAGAGCAGGCACAAATCGATAAGCTCGAGATGATATGCCGCAAATTACGCCTTAAGAAAGACGAAAAACTGCTTGATATCGGATGCGGCTGGGGCGGCCTTATTTGCTATGCCGCACAGCATTATGGGGTGTACGCGCATGGGATTACCCTATCGCAAGAACAATATGCCTTTACGCTAGACAAAATAAAACAACTCGGCTTGGAAGACAAAGTAACGGTTGAAATACATGATTATCTAACATTAGAAGGTCTTTATGATAAAATCTCAAGCATTGGCATGTTTGAACATATTGGTCTTAAAAATTTCCCCGCCTATTTCCGCAAAATAAACTCGCTGCTTCGTGAAGGCGGGATTTTGCTCAATCATGGCATAGCGCGGCGCAGCAAGGCAAATAGCCACACAACACTCACAAAAATCACACCAGAAAAACGAATGATACTCAAATACATCTTCCCTGGATCTGAGCTAGCACCGATTGGCCACACACTGAACAACCTTGAGGCCTATGGCTTTGAGGTGCATGATGTGGAAGCGTGGCGCGAACATTATGCGCTGACGTGCCAGCACTGGTGTCAACGCCTTGAATCAAACAAACAGGAAGCAATTTCGTTGGTGGGGATTGAGCGATATCGCTTATGGGTGGCCTATCTTGCCGGAGTATCTTTTGGTTTTACCGCTGGGTCGATCCTTATTTTTCAAGCGGTCGCCAGCAAACGAAGCAAAGCCAAAAAGGCCTCGCAATTGCCGCCCACACGTGCTGATTTATACAGCAGCTAAGGCGTATCTGTCTCAGGCAGATAATCAAGCCCTGGCGGTTTTTTAATCCAGATATCGGGCTTTTGGCTGAGTTTGTAGCCCACCTTAAAGAGCTTCTTCATGTAAACAGGATCGAACAGCTCTGTCGATTCTGCTTTAAAACTCGCAGGAATATAGGTGAGGTTGTAATCGATGCCATCGCGCTGCGAGCCCAGATAGATGCGGTATAAATCACCAAGGCCATGATATTTGGTGAGTGTTTCAAGCGAGCGGCGTGTCAGCCCAAAAAATCCGGGCTGCAGAATTTTATATTCCGGCTCAATCTTGCTGTTGCGGATGATATATAAATACCGTTCTAAATGGCTCATTGCAAATTGGTCGATGACACTGCGCCGCAGTTTTAATGGATAGATGAAGACTTGCGAAGTGACACCGCCATCGACATGTATTTCGCTGTAATGCTTCCCTCCTGCCTCTACGTCGATGAATACTGGCAAAAACGCACCCGGAATGGAGGCAGAAGCCAGTAGCACTTGGTGAATCAACGACAGAGCTTTAGGATTGCCGCTGGTGGCAATGGCACCAATGTCCCAGATCATGCCGCGCTGGGCTTCAATATTGGTGGTGCCGATGAAGAGACGTTTTCCCTTTTGGTGTTCTCTGGCAATTTCGGCCATAATGTGTGGGGTAATGACTTCTTCAATCTTATTAGCCAGCGGGGTACTATCACTGATAGCCAAGCCGCCAGTCACGCCATCGAGTACGTTCCAGACGCTGGTCATGAAAATGGCATCGGAGTTGGTGGAGGTGAACAGTTTCTTGACTATTTCGTCATATTGAGGGCCAATGAATACCAGTGGCGCAATCAAGGCACCGGTACTCACACCGGTGACAATCTCAAAATCGGGGCGCGCACCAGTCTTTGACCAGCCATACAAAAAACCTGCTCCAAAAGCACCGTCATAAGCCCCTCCAGAAATGGCCAGATAGTGCAGTGGTGGATAGGTATGGAATTTAGTATAATAGTCCTGATTTGCCTGCCGATAGTCTTCAAGGCGTTTCATGACAAGTGTCTCGCTATTAGCCGGCAATTCATCGGCCCAGAAACGAATATCCTTTGAAAAGCCAGACACAGTAACCTGATCGGCAACTTCTTCTGGCAAGGCATTATGCACTGGAGCGACGGAGCAGGCAGACAGCAGCAACAAAAACAGGCTGGCCAGAAATATCAACGCATGTGAGCAGTGGCTTGTTTCTAGTGGGCAGCCTTGATTGGTCATAGTATTTCGCAAACCGCTAACATTAGTATGCCTGCTGCGCAATCATCGCGGCGAGTACGGCGCCCACCAGCTCCGCATCTTTTTCCTTTAGCAACAAATGTCCGGCTCCTGGCAATGAAATAAAACTTTTCGGATGTGTTGCAGCCTGAAAAATATGCCGCGCATTGTCTACTTCCACCACCTCATCTTCAGGGTCATGAAAAACCACGACATGCCCTTTAATATTGCGAATGGCTTCGTTCATACGGTGGTCATCAAGATTATCAATAAATTCACGGTTAATGATAAATTTTCTGCCAGCTAAGGTAATGCAGACCTCGGCATCATCACTCATATGTTCGCGCAGGCCATCAAAAAAATGCTCCACATGCGAAGGATCATAAGGCGAGCCAATCGTTGCTACAATTTTTGCACTCGGCACGTCGTGTGCCGTTGCCAAGATCGCGGTACCGCCAAGGCTATGGCCGAGCAAAATCTCTGGAGCTTTGGCATGGGTTTCAAGATAGGTGACGGCGCTGCGAATATCTTCAATATTGGCGGTGAAATGGCTGTCTGCAAAGGCTCCCTTGCTCTGGCCAAGGCCAGTGAAGTCAAAGCGCATCACACCGATTCCCTTCGCCACCAAGGATTCGCTGATGTGGGTCATCGCGAACACATCTTTAGAGCAGCTAAAGCAATGTGCCATAAGTGCAAAGCCAAGCGGCTCAGCTTGAGGCAAATCAAATCGAGCAGCGAGTTCTATGCCTTTAGCATTGGTAAATACGATGTTTTTTGATAGCATAATGGTTTATATCCAGTCCACATCATGGATGGGAAAATACTTTAGCCTTTCGCGCCGCCAGCAAGTTTATCGCAGAGACCTTTTGGCACATACACCCAGCTGCCAGCATTGGCATCTTTCTTGGCCTGACCAGCGCAGGAATTGCTGCCATCTTTCGATGCACAGTCATTTTTTCCTGCTTTAGCAATACCGTAACATTTTTCACGTTCTTGTTTCGCTTCCATTTTATCTGCCGCGTGAGCAGCGCTTAGGCTTGCCATTGCAGCCAGCACCATTGCTGCGAGTAATTGTTTCTTCATGCTTCACCCCATAGATTCAATTATGAAACCGATCATTTATCTCGCAATGAATAACGATGGTATCGTCATTTGTCAATGAAGAGTCAGATGGCTATCGATTCCATCTCTATGATGTGACGGCGGCTGAAATATTATCTGGGCGATGATGATTTTGATCACCTCATCAAAGGTTTTGTCAACACCGCGCATTCCGATCACTTTAATATTGGCCGTTTTGCAGCATATTTGCTTTTAACTATCGGGTAAATGCCTGTTTGCGTGAAATGAAAGATGAACTTTTAAGCGTATTATTTACTGGAAAAACGATTGGCAAGGTGCTAACTAGTGTTGATGAGTCAGCGGCCACGACACGTTCTGAATTTGGATGCGTAACGCAATGCTCACGGCGCACGAACAAGAGTGCGAACAACGACAAAGGAATGTTGCATGAAACATGAACATTGTACGCATCAGACGCTCATGCTGTTTTTAATCCTGCTGCAAGGCTCAGGCCAAGCCTTTGTAGATTATTTTATCCACCTCAATTTCAGAGAAAAATGAACCCATGCTCAACATCAGCGCCCACCGCCGCAATCTTATTTTCAGCGATATCTTCCGTAA
>JAKFUW010000113.1 GCA_021732545.1 Alphaproteobacteria bacterium
TTTCCCCGCCACTATTTCGGGTGGCGCCACTACACTGAGCCTTCAAGGCGATGATAATAATCTCGGGATCAATCTCGATTCGGTGGTGCAGTTAGTGGAGCGGTTTGGAACATCCAAAACCCTTTCAAGCCCACGCCTTCACGCCATTAACAACCAGCAGGCCGTGCTGACTTTCGCTGAAAATCGAGTATTTTTTGAAGTGCAAATCCAGCGTACCGATGCGCAAGTGTCAACGGGAACCACCGTGCCAGGCACTACAAACATTACCAGTACTCGCCGCTCTATACCCATCGGGATCATCATGAGTATACTGCCCTCGGTTGATCTGACCAATGACAGCATCACCCTTAATGTACGCCCCACGCTTTCACGTCAGGTCGATACGGTGCAAGATCCAGGATCGGTGTTTTTGGCAGGCCAACTTGAAAATGGCGCCAATTTTATCAATAATGTACCTGTGGTTGAGGTGCGCGAACTCGATTCAGTTATGAAACTCAAAAGCGGCAGCGTGATGGTGATTGGCGGCTTGATGCAAGATTCCGATACGAATGATGATGAAGGCGTTCCTGGTGTGAGTGATGTGCCGTGGCTTGGGAATGCCTTCAAAGAAGTTGATAAAAGAAGCTTTAAGCGCGAGCTAATAATTTTGATCAAGGCCACTATTATTAATCAGTCTGGCGATGTGGGTCCCGTTGATGAAGTGGTCTATAAAAAATTCTTTAAAGATCCTCGCCCTGTTGAATTTTAAGATAAGCCATCAGGAGCAATGCTGTGCTAACCAATATTCGTTATATTTTCTTAACTGCCATCCGTGATAAATTATTCGCAGGGCTGCTGCTTGCGTTGGTGCTGGCGGCGCTGATTGCCTCGGCTATGGGTAACACCGCGCTGTTGGAGCCGGAGCAAATGACCCTCACGCTTGCTGCAGCATCGTTGCGCAGTATTTTGGTGGTTGGGTTAATTGTGTTTGTGTGTTTTCATCTTCGCACTGCGTTTCAAAGCCGCGAAATTGACGTGCTGCTATCGCGCCCGATTACACGTTCCAATCTGGTGTTTTCCTATTGGCTGGGTTTTGCATTGCTGGCGTTTTTATTATGGCTTCCTGCCGTGGGAATCATTGCATGGGATGCTATTGTCTTTGAACAGGGTTTTTGGATGTGGTCTTTAAGTTTGCTGCTGGAACTATGGTTGGTGGTGGCGATTGCGTTGTTTGCGGGATTCACACTGAAAAGTGCGGTGAGTTCAGTGCTGGCAAGTCTTGGTTTTTATGTGCTCTCTCGGATGATTGGTTTTTTTGTGGCGACGGCAAAATCGGGCGTGTTATTTTCTGATGCACTGGTGAATGAAGGCTTTCGTTTTGTGATCAGAGGTGTTTCGATCGTGATTCCTCGGCTCGACTTTTTTGGCAAAAGCGAATGGTTGATTTATGGCATTCCTCAATTGGATGATACCTGGCTTTTTGTTATTCAAGCAGCCATTTTTATTCCGCTCTTGATAGTCGCTGCGATCATCGATTTTAAACGAAAAGAATTTTAGATTTTATGCGCGTGACCATTCTCGCAATCCTGTGTTTGCTGGGGCTGCAGGTAGCGTGGTGGAGCCATACGCGCCACATTCTGCCCACCATGGAGATTGTACCCGATGTGCCGGGTGTTGATACGGTGAAAGCACTTTCACTGGGCGATGATCATGCCTATTTTCGTGTGCTGGCATTACAGTTGCAAAGTGCGGGTGATACTTTTGGCCGGTTCACCGCGCTCAAAAAATACGATTACAATAAATTGTATCATTGGTTCAGTTTGCTCGATAAACTCGATTGGCGTTCCAACCATGTGCCTGCCATGGCGGGTTATTATTTCAGCCAGACACAACACGTTAAAGATGTTCGCTATGTGGTGGATTATTTGATTGAGCACGCGCAACATGATGTGCAGAAAAAATGGTGGTGGCTGACCCAGGCGGTGTATTTGGCCAATCACAAACTCAAAGATAAAGACCTCGCACTCAAAGCAGCAAATTTACTGGTGGGAGTGAAAAACATCCCGATATGGGCGCAGCAATTGCCTGCGATTGTGCATGAGCAGCGCGGTGAGATGGATGATGCCAAAACCATCATTGAACAGGTGATGAAAAATACGGATCAACTCACTCAAGGCGAACTTAATTATATGCGTTATTTTGTAGAAGAGCGCATTCAACGCCTCGATCAAATGGAAAAGCAGTTTGACGAAGCACAGACAAAATTATCGGCAAAAGAAGCTGCAAATCCAAATTCTGCAAAGAAAGAAAATTCAGTTAAAAAGAAGACTGACTAACTTCGTGCGTGGTTGAGTTTCTGCTATGAACATACCAGAAAAAATAGGGTTAATTGAGGCTACGCAGTTGGCGGGCGTATTGCCGTGTGTTTTTTTAATTGGTTTGTTGTTGGTCATTTCAAAAGATCGTCAAAAACTAATCGTTCCCATCTTGTTTTTTGCAAGCCTTGCTGCAGGATTTTTAGTGGCATTTTTTACGAAATGGAACATTGCAACTGAGCTTCGGGCTGCATTGATGATCGCTGAGTCTCTCCAGCCAGCATGTTGTTTCTTGTTGGTCTCCCAGCTTATCACAGGCCGCATTCCTGCCTTTGGCTATTGGCTGATTTTACTGGTGCCCGTGGTGGGAGGGGGCGTGATTACGGTGAGCACTTTGTATGATGGAGATTATTGTTTTCAAGGCAAGGAATGTCTGAGCATTGAGTCCATTCGGATTTTATATCACGTCTTTGCATCGAGCCTGATTTTCTTATTATTACTGATGCAATTTTCATCCTATCACGTGCAAGCTAGCGAGTTGCCAATGCGTAAGCATCGCTATTGGTTGATCGTGAGCTTTATCAGTATGTATCTGCTGATGCTTGTGTTGGATTTACTGTTTCTGTCGCAAAGCATTGATAGGATTGAACATCGTTTGAGTGAAACCTTTATACGGATTAGTTTTATTTATTTTGCATTCACATCCGTATTCAGGCTGTTTGATCAATCCAAGCCATTTAAAAAGCAAAGCTCATCTTACCGCGATAAAGCGGTTGATCCTGAATTTGCAGAAAAAATAAAACAGATGATGCAAGATAATCATTGTTACCTTGAAATGGGATTTAGTCGCGATGTGTTAGCGCAGCAATTAGGGGTTGGCGAACACGTTATTTCTAAGGCGATTAATCAAGCCTTTGGAAAAAATTTTAATGAGTTTGTGAATGGTTACCGCGTTGAAGCAGCAAAGAAAAGACTGGCAGCGGAGCAAACACCCGTTACCGTGATTGCGTTTGAAGTGGGGTTCAGCAGCATTGCCTCGTTTAATCGGGTGTTTAAAGCCAGCGTGGGCGCATCACCTACGGAGTTTAGAGTGGCAAACACCACGCCTAAGATGGCTTAGTCCCAAAGGTGTGATCCAATGTGGGGAAGGCGCGGTTGCGAACATCGCAGGCATAATCGCTGACCGCTTTGTCGATCAGTTCTGCCATATTTAGATAACGGCGCGCAAATTTAGGTGCGCTTTGTGTCAGGCCAATCATATCGTCGGTAACCAATACCTGACCATCACACGCAACGCTCGCGCCGATTCCGATGGTGGGGATAGCCACCCGCAAGGTGATATCTGACGCGACTGATTCTTTGATGCCTTCGAGCAGTAATCCGAAAGCCCCTGCTTTTTCAAATGCGAGTGCTTCGTCCATCAGCAATGCGGCTGCCGCGTCGCTACGCCCTTGATATTTATAGCCACCCATTTGATTAAGATGTTGCGGTTTGAGCCCGATATGCGCCATCACCGGAATACCGCGCGCGGTTAAAAAGGCAACCGTATCCACCATTTCCATGCCACCTTCAAGCTTGATGGCCTGACATCCTGTGTAAGCCAGAATAGCGCTTGCCGTTTCAAAGGCTTGTTCGGGCGAGGATTGATAACTGCCAAAGGGCAGATCGACCACCACGCAGGCACGATGGGAATGCTGCACCACGGTCTTGCCATGTTCCATCATCGTATCCACACTCACTCCAAGCGTGCTGGCATGGCCATAGAGCACCATACCCAATGAATCGCCGACGATAAAACAATCAATATGGGCATCGAGCAGGCGCGCCATGTTTGCTGCATAGGCGGTGAGGCATACGATGGGTGTTTTGTTTTTCATCGCGGCCAGATCGGTGATCATCAGGCGTTTGGTTTGGGAAACAGCAGACATAGCAAGCCTTCAAGATAGGAGGTTTTAGGATTGGGGTTTTAAGCGGATGCCGGTGTCTTTTTCGATGCCTGCAAATTTAAGCGTGATGGTGGTGCCTTTATCGACTTCGCTTTCAATCAAAAATTCACCGCCCATAATTTCTACAAACTTTTTGGAAAGTGGCAAGCCAAGCCCTGTGCCCTCATAGCGGCGGGATAACTTGCTATCGACCTGGCCAAAGGGTGTCATCACTTTGGCGATGTCTTTGGCAGCGATGCCGATGCCGGTGTCTTTGACTTGAATGCACACTTTATTATCGAGCAATTGCTCCCACGCACTGACCTTCACTTCGCCACCAGCGGGAGTGAATTTCACGGCATTAGAAAGCAGGTTGAGCAAGACTTGTTTGAGTTTTTTGCCATCCGTTTTACACACAATATGATCTTGTGGTAAATCTTCCAGCAGTGTCACTTGCGCTTCTTCGGCACGCGGAATCACCAATCGCATACTGTTCAAAATCAGCTTGCTGATATCGGTTTCCACGTGATCTAATTCTAATTTTCCAGCTTCGGCTTTTGAAAAATCTAAAATATCGTTAATCAGGCTTAGCAGGTGCTTACCAGAATTATGAATGTCGGTTACATATTCCTGGTGCTGGCTTGAAAGATTGTCGAGCGCTTCTTTTTTGATAATTTCCGAAAAACCAATGATCGCATTCAGCGGCGTGCGAAGCTCGTGGCTGATATTGGCCAAAAATTGCGATTTATCATGATTTTGGGCTTCGGCAGAAGCAGCATGAGCGGTCAGTTCCAAATTCAATTCATGTTGTTTGGCAATGATGGCTTCGGCTCTGCGGGTGGTGAACATCAAAATCGAGATCAGCACAATAAAGATACCAATGATGCTTCCCGTTGAGGTCAGCTGAATCATATCCAGCCTGCGCCATTGCTCGGACACATCGGTGATGATCTCGATCACCCCCTGGGTAGGTTGGCACACAGGGTTGGTGATGGCAGCGCCTGCCACCAAATTAGCACACATGGGCGATGCACGGTTATAAGCAGGGTTTGGAATCGGGAAAAAGCTCTGCAGCGCGGTGATGGAAACGGGTTGGGCACCCGACAGCGTGACATCATCCATGACTCGGCTGGCAATCTGGCCGCTATAAGCAGGGTTAGTACCGCTGGCAGCAATTAAAGTGCCATCACTATTTTGCAGCGATTGATTGTTAGAGGTAAATAATAATTTGGTTTGATAGGAATAAACCGCGAATCGCACCGTGGTTAGCTGGCGGGTGAAATTGCTGGCAAGCTGCCCAAATTGTGCAGCAGGTGCTGCGCCAGTGGGGGAGGGCGCAGCATAAGACGCGGCGGGCGCGCGCCACACCGTGTTGATAAACCCTTGAGCCAGCGAGACATTATCGCGTTTAATCGCCAGCTCCAGCCCGTCAACCATCATTGAGCGCAGAAAAAAGCCAATGACCACGCTGCCGATGATAATCAGCACAAAGCTGATGACATAAAAATATTTAAGATAGGTAAA
>JAKFUW010000022.1 GCA_021732545.1 Alphaproteobacteria bacterium
ATTGAATTGCTCGGCGGCGAACTGGGCAGCAAAAACCGGTTCACCCGAATGATCACGTCAATATGGGGCAATCATCGAACGATTCGTTTCCCACTGCCATGCACATTGCGGCGGTCGAAGAAATTCATCATCGCTTGCTTCCCGCATTGCAAAAAATGCACGATGCGTTTGCTGCGAAACAAAAAGAGTTTTCCGCCATCATCAAGATTGGCCGCACCCACATGCAAGACGCCACGCCGCTGACATTGGGGCAGGAATTTTCAGGCTATGTCACGCAGCTGGCTTACGGGATTGAGCGCGTGAAAAACACCTTGCCGCGTTTATATTATCTGGCACAAGGTGGCACGGCGGTAGGCACGGGGCTCAATGCCAAAGTCGGATTCGATGTCGCATTTGCTAACGAAGTCGCAAGCCTCACCAAGTTACCGTTCGTTACCGCGCCCAATAAATTTGAAGCGCTTGCCAGCCACGATGCGCTGGTGGAAGCCTCAGGTGCGCTGAATGTGCTGGCCTGCTCGCTGATGAAAATCGCGAACGACATTCGCTTGCTGGCTTCTGGCCCGCGCTGCGGATTTGGGGAATTGAGCTTGCCTGAAAACGAACCAGGATCATCGATTATGCCGGGCAAAGTCAACCCCACCCAATGCGAAGCGATGACCATGGTGTGCACGCAGGTGATGGGCAACCACACCACCATCACCATCGCAGGATCACAGGGCCATTTTGAACTGAATGTGTTTAAGCCGGTGATGATTTATAATCTGCTGCAATCGATTCGTTTGATAGCCGATAGCTGCATCAGCTTCACCGATCATTGCGCGGTGGGGATTGTGGCGAATGTGGCGCGCATCGAGCAATTGCGCGATGAATCGCTGATGCTGGTGACGGCTCTCAACCCGCATATCGGCTATGATAACGCCGCCAAAATTGCGAAAAAAGCGCATAAAGAAAACACCACGCTCAAAGAAGCGGCGGTGGAGCTTGGATTGCTCACGCCCGCGCAATTTGACGAATGGGTGCGCCCAGAAGACATGATTGCGCCGAAGTAGCAGTTAGTGGTTAGCTGTTAGCGGCTAGCTACTTAAATGCTAACGACTAACTGCTAACGGCTAATATCTCTTCCACGGGCTTTTGGTCGGCAGCACAATATCGATATGCGCCTGAACACCCTGATTCCAATCACCATAGCGCGGCTGCACATCCATCATCACGAGCGCCTGATTGGCTGCACTCATTTTTTTGAGTTTATCATCGGTGGGGTTGCGGTGATCGCCCTGAAAATACACGCTGGTTTGATAGGTGCCTAAATCGCGGTGGCTGATGCGCAAATTAAAATGCGGCGCGCGACGCACGAGTATTTTTTGCTTATTGATGATAACATAATATTCATAAGGGCCAGGATATACAGTCAGGAAAAAGAACTCCCCCAGATTGTCGGTGGTGGTGCGCCCTGCCCCTGCAAACACCGCATCGGGAGTGGCGAGTGCGGCTTTGGTGGCAAAGCGATAACGTCCACCCGGGTCGGCGTGCCACATCTCCACTTTGGCATCGCCTGCAGGCACACAATTGGCATCAAACACGCGCGCAAATACATAGACCGGCTGGCCATTGGCAAACACCGATTTGCCAGGTGGCAGCCCAAGTTTGTTCGAGGACATAATGCTTTTAAAGCCCGGATAATTAGTGGTGCCCAGCGCCGGAGTGGGCTGGCAGGTGGTGGGCAGATAGCGGTCGATTATTTCGCCTTGCGCATGGGCGGAGGAGAATATGAACAGATAACACAGACAGCGTATAAGCCATTGCCACCTACTTCTCCCTCCCCTGTTAGGGGAGGGTGACGCATCGCGTCGGGTGGGGTTTGCCACAGGCGCAGGCCACAGATTTGGCCAACCCCCACCTAACCTCCCCCTAGAATGGGGAGGAACTGCACCGCGCCAATGGCGAGCATTTGAAACCCACATCACGCAGCCACACGTTCCTGCGTGGTGATTTCATCGTGCATGACGGCCAGTTGCTCGGCAATCTGATTCGATAGCTGCAGCAATTCATGCACAAAGCGTGAATTATCAGAACTAACTTGGCTCATTTTGGTAATCGAATCGGCCACATCCATCGTGCCGCCTGCGGCTTGCTGAATGTTGCGGCTGATCTCGCCTGTTGCGGCGCTTTGTTCTTCCACGGCGGCTGCAATTGCGGTTGAGATTTCGCTGATTTGGTTGATGGTGGAACCGATATCTTGAATGGCTTTCACCGCTGAACCAGTGGAAGTTTGAATGGTGTTAATCTGGTTAGAAATTTCCTCAGTGGCTTTTGCGGTTTGATCGGCCAGACTTTTCACCTCCGATGCCACGACCGCAAAGCCGCGCCCCGCTTCGCCTGCACGCGCTGCTTCAATGGTAGCGTTGAGCGCCAGCAAATTGGTTTGGCCTGCAATGTCGGTGATGAGTTTGACCACATCGCCGATTTTATCCGATGCCACATTCAATCCGCTCATAATCGCGTTGCCATGTTTGGCATGCTGCACGGCTTTATCGGCGATCTTGCTCGATTCAATCACGCGCTCGCTGATTTCGCTGATCGAATAGGTGAGCTCTTCCGATGCGGCCGCCACCGTTTCGACGTTGTGGCGCGCATGCTGCGAGGCTTCAACCACGCCTGAGCTCGTACCATTGTTGCTTTCAATGCGGCGGATGAGTTCTTCGGTGTTGTGTTGCATGGTTTGGCTGAGGCCTTGCAGCTGATGCACTACCGATTTGATAATATCCAAGCGGGTTGAACGCGCCACAGGCAACACTTGCGCCACTTTTGCGTCATCGGCTTTCACCGTTTTGGTACCCATCATCTGACGCAACGGCGCCTGATTAATTTTATGAAAATAATCGCCATCATCGGATTCATTAATCAGCGATTCTTTTTCGCGCACGCTCAGATCAATCACGTCGATCAGATTATTCATCCGGTGCAGCAACACGCCCACTTCATCAAGCCCTGCGCATGGCACAATCCGAGTATCGAGATTACCTTTAATCAATTGGCCAATCGCGCCACTGGCCTCGCGTAGCGGCTGGCGAATGTTGCCTACCATCAGCAAGCACACCACCATCACCGCAATGTTGGCTCCTGCAAAACCGATCACCACAGCGCTTTCAATCATCGGCACCGCATATTGGATGCCAATCAATGCCGCGCTTATCAGCGCGCCTAAAATAATGAGTAGCATCAAGGTGGTGATGGGTGGACATTTCATGTGATTCTCCCTAACTATTTTTTAAATGCACACCCATTCATGGATGCGCTTATTATTTAAGGGTATAGCACTTTTAGACGTCGCTTGGCAAATTAGAAGTCGCGGATAATGCGCTTAATGTAGTGTGGCACCGCTGGGCGCTTTCACCTCATGCTTCAAGCGATCCATCAGCGCGGCATGATGCTCGGGCGAAACAAGCGAGATGGTGGTGCGTGGTATTTCAGTGACAGGTGGCGTTTGCGTTGTGCTTGTAACACTTCTAGAATCCAGCCGACCTGTTTCATGATGGGATTGATCGGCTTTTTGTGCTTCGCGCTCTTTTGCCTGGGCCTCAATTTCCTCTAATTTACGATTGGATGGCGGATGAATCACCATCTCGCGGACATCGCTGAAACCACCGCTAATCTCGCCCAGATTCATGCCCAACACGCCATCGATCAACCGATAAATCGCATCATCCATCGGCTTGCGATCCCACCGCAATGCGGTTTCGGCCTTGGCGATCATATAAGGCGTGTAGCTGATGGAGGCATTGGTCCAATCGTGCAAAAATTCACGATGTTTGACGGTGGCGAGCCCCGCACCTTTTAACGTTTGATAGAGATTGGTTCCGGCATTGTAG
The DNA here is from genome assembly GCA_021732545.1 of Alphaproteobacteria bacterium. Taxonomy (GTDB): domain Bacteria; phylum Pseudomonadota; class Alphaproteobacteria; order Rickettsiales; family UBA3002; genus JAKFUW01. The sequence goes on from JAKFUW010000022.1 coordinate 3,870, forward strand.
GTGAACCGACCTAGCGGATTGAGCGCCTTATCCATGGTGCCGCGAACATGCTGCGCGGCGTAAGGGTCAAAGCCGTGTTTAAAGTCCGAATGTGGCAATGGTGTTACCCCATTGAGCTTGACCACCTCACCCTCGCGCATCCGGTAGCCGCCATCGGTCCAGAATCCAGCCGATGCATCGCGGTGGCTGAAGGGTTGGCCATTGGGCATCATCGCCACACCGCCATTTTCACGATTCATCGGGTCGAGCACAAAGCCCACCCCTTTATATTTGGTTTGCGGCGTGCGCGTTGCCCAAAAAAATGGCACCGCAGGCGTCATATAAATCACCGCTTTAATCGCGCTTTTAAGCACGTATCTAAAACTATCCGCAACCGTTTCAGTCACCACCTCCACCGGATGTTCGGGTATGTGAACCGAAGGCAACTCACCCGTTTTTTGATAGCGCTCGATACCGTCGCCAATCGTATCATAAAAATCACGATACATCAGCGTGTACCAATTATAGCCTGTAAACCGCGCCTGCAAATCGAGCGCGCCTGCACTGGCATAACTTTGAGTGATATGGCCTTGCGAATCCAAGCGCCAACTGCCTCCATTTAAGCCGCGATCTGAGCTGAATTTAAATCCGGGATACATGCGGTTAATCGCCTGGCGCTGCCAGCGCATCTGATAGACATAGGGCAATGCCGCCACCCAATCTTCTCCTTGGTTTTTAGCAAAGATGCGCCAGCTTTTTTTCACCACGGCCTGTGCGAATTTTTTAGCATCAATGCCGTCCTCCGTTTGCCAATCTGCACGGAAAGACGGGTCAGCCATCTGCACCAGCTCACGCCCCCACGCATCGCCCGCACTGGCACACGCAAAATCAAACGATACGGCGGTCATCTCATGCCCTAAGCTACGCCCCATCCGGCCATAAGGATTTCCAAATTCAGCTTTTTTACGAAACCACACCGCATCTTCCGCATATTTTGCAGCTTTTTCGGCGGGCGAAATCATCCGCACATAACTTTTGATCATCGGTGTAATGCTATTATCAATGCCGCGCGCAATGTAACGCAAGGGATATTTAGTAATACCGCCCAAAGCCTCAAACGCCACTTCGGGCGAATAGCCTGGCATCTGGTGGCGCACCGCATGATTGCCCAGCGTAAAAAAGGTTGCACCCAAAATCCCGCGTGAAAATAAACGGGTCATCGTGCGGCCTAGGGTGTTATTGCTCCATGCCGCATTTTCGACCGCATTGGGGTCATTCGGGTCGATATAGGCATCGCCGAACAGATATTTGCCATAGGTATCTTCGATTTTATTTTTATCTTTCGTTGCGCTGCCCGCATTTTCATAGCGGACAAACGCCGAAAAGGGCGTTGGATCTGGCTTTTTATCTGTCTTTTTGTCGCTCATAGCCATCGCATAGACCACAGCCTGACCCCTGTCAGACACTCTTAGCCCTACTTTACTTATACCATGAGGGGTGATTTGATTATGTGAAGCTTTTGTGACATTGACCCCATAAGCTGCGGGTATTGAGGGGGAAATCGGGGGATATGGGAAATGGAATGAGCAGGCTGCAGTGAATGGTTGAAACTTGCTACACGCTTTCAGGTAGCCGTTTGGTCACTGCCCACTCTCCCCAAGCCTTGGGTAGTTTCCAATCAGTGGTAATTCGGTGCGGCGTGCTGATGCCGCCTATCAGATTGCGGTGCGGCTGCGTTATCGCGTGAGCAACGGCACCATTATTTGGTTTTTTGAAATGCTACGCGCCGATCAGGTGCTTGATCACGCCTTTAAACAGGCATGCGCGAACGTGGCTAAATTCACTGAACTACCCTGCTGTTTGGCACGCCTG
>JAKFUW010000200.1 GCA_021732545.1 Alphaproteobacteria bacterium
GGGTTAGGGTGGGGGATGGTAGTTGTTCCCCCCTCTAACTCCCCCTGCATGCGGGGGGAGGACGGATGCGTGTAAATATCAGTAGGCAATGGCATATCGTCTTCATAAGCCAGCGATTGCACCGCCGCGATCGGGCTTTGCGAGAGCGTTTGGGTGGTCACATTTGCATCCATGAGTAAATGCACAAACGACGTGTTCGCTCCATTTTCCAGCAAGCGGCGAATGAGATAAGCCAGCAAATCCTTATGTTCGCCCACAGGCGCATAAATGCGCGATGGTATCTCGCCTACAATCGCATCGTGCAGCGCGTCGCCCATGCCGTGTAGTCGCTGAAATTCATAGCCCGTTGCATCTATTTTGTGCGCGGCAGCGAGCGCCATAATATCGGCGATGGTGCGCGCATTGTGGGTGGCAAATTGCGGATAAAAACATTTCGGGTTTCTAAGCAATGTGGTAGCGCATGCGAGATAAGACAAATCCGTATGTTCTTTGTGCGTGTAAACCGGATAAGCGCGTAATCCTTCGACTTGCGCGCGTTTAATTTCGGCATCCCAATAGGCGCCTTTAACCAACCGTACGGGAAAGCGCAAACCGGTTTCGCGCGCGAGCGCCGCCAACCAATCGAGCAAAGCAGGTGCTGCTTTTTGGTAAGCTTGCACCACAAATCCCAAGCCATCATATCCAGTCCAACATGGGTCGGTGGCGAGTGCGCGAAATAGCGCCATCTCAATATCGAGCCGCGCCGCTTCTTCGGCGTCCAGGCTCACGCTGATGCCGCTATCTTTAGCAAGCAAAACCAGTTCTTTTAAGCGTGGTAACAGTTCATTCATCACGCGTTGTTTTTGCGTGAGTTCGTAGCGAGCGTGCAGCGCTGAAAGTTTGATCGAGATATTGGGGCGCGCAAAAAATGGTGCCGAATGATCCACCGTTTTGGCGATTGCCGCTATCGCGTGGCGATAAGACTCCATAAAAGCCAGTGCTTGCGCATCACTACGTGCCGCTTCGCCCAGCATATCGAAGGAATAGCGATAACCTTTTTTGATCGATGATTTGCCGTTGGAAAGTGCGTCATGGATGGTTTCGCCCAGCACAAAGCGCGAGCCCATCAGCTTCATGCCCTGGCGCATCGCTTCACGGATGGTGGGTTCGCCCACTTTGGTGAACATTTTGCTGATAAAATTGGCAGGGCTTTGCGTGATATTCACCATCTTGCCTGTCAGCATCAGCCCCCAGCTGGAGGCATTCACAAACCAATGATCGCTCTTGCCGATATGCTGTTCCCAATGGGCGTGCTCGAACTTATCTTTAATCAACTTATCTGCCGTGTGTGCATCGGGGATGCGCAGCAACGCTTCGGCCAGACACATCAGCGCAATGCCTTCCGAGGTATTCAGCCCATATTCGTGCAAAAAAGCCTCGATACCGCCGCCCGCATCGTCGCGCAGATTTTCCACCAGCCGTTGCGCGTGGCGTTGGATATCGGTTTCATGGGTGGTGTGTGCGTGGGTGAGGTCTAATAACGCTTTGACGGCATCGGATTCGAGAGTCCATGCGCAAGCGCTCACTTCGTTTTGAAGATTATCTAATGTTTGCGTCATAACGCTAGCATTAGCGCGTCTTGGGTGCGCAGTAAAGCATATCGTATGTGTCATGCCGCACTTGTTGCGGCACCTCCATCAGTATAGCGCCAGACCCCGCAACGAGTGCGGGGTGACATTCTTACACGTTACGACTAGGCGCAGAAGGTTGCACGGTGCCTTGCCACATTGCTGCGCTAATAGTTTTATCGGCGTGTGGTTGCGCGATGCGTTGATGCAGCTGCGCACTGAGTGTTGCGGCATCGGATTTCAGCTCAGGGCAGGCGGTTAAAAACTCACTGACTTGTGCAATTAATCCTTCTTGCATGTGCGCGGGTTGCGCCGCAATGATCTCGGCTGCCATGCGTTCCAGCGCTTCCAGCGTGCTCGTGTCAGTGACTTGCTCTTTAGAGGACGAGCCCAGAAAATGATTGGCAACCACATAACTTCCCGCTGTTAAAAGTTTTAAATAATAACTGCTATTGGCAGGATTGGCGGCGCGCTCATTGAAGGCGCTTAGCGTCAGCGTGATATTGTTCAGGCTGTATAAAAGCCCGGAGATGCGCAGCGGTTTATCCATCGCCCACTGAAACCAACTATCAGTTTTTTTCTCTAACTTTTCTGAGGTATGTTTGGCTTCAGGCAGTAACAAGCCGATTAAGCCACCGGTGGTAACCAATCCACCGCTTCTGGCTTCATTATAATCGGGTTTGGCGCGGTTTAAGCCAGAATACATCAAGGTTGTGCCGCCGATGGCATAGACGGCGTTGAGCATCTGCGAGGGATGAGTGTAGAGGAAGTTTTGGACCCCATCGAGCGTGCTTGGTTTAAAGCGCAGATGGGTTGTTGCCAGCTCGCTGGTTGGAGGGATAGCCACCGCTTGTGAGGATAAAAAATCACCCAGTTGGTGCGAGAGGCGCCCAAGCTGATGTTTGGCTGGCTCTTTGCCATAAAAAGCAGGAACCAAGCCACCCACACCCCATGCCAGCCCCGTGAAGGCACTGGCGCGGTTGTTATTATACATGCCATGGGCAAATAGCGCCGCGTCACCCAGCAAATAGCCATAGCCCGCATAATTCAGGCTTGAATCACGGGTCTGATTCTCAGCAGATGGTTGTTTTTGCTCGATATCATGCCTCGAAGATAAGAGTTTCCACCCTTATTTTAGCATGAGCCTATGACGGTTTGATGACAGAGAATATCGTAGTTGGGTAATGTGTTGTCATTGCGAGCCAAAGGCGAAGCAATCCAAAGAAGGTGAACTAAGAATGGATTGCCACGCTGCTTTGCAGCTCGCAATGACGGCGCTAAAACAAAAACACTTACTTCTTCACCACATCCGCGCGAGACATCACAATCTCATCGATCAGCCCGAATTTTTTAGCATCTTCGGGGTTCATGAAATTATCGCGTTCCATGCTTTTTTCCACATGCGGCAGTTTCTGATCGCAATGTTTCACATAGATCAGGTTCAGGCGTTTTTTGAGGTCTAAAATCTCTTTCGCGTGAATTTCGATATCGGTCGCCTGACCACGGAAACCACCCGATGGTTGGTGAATCATGATGCGCGCATTGGGGGTAGCAAAGCGCTTGCCTGCTGCACCGGCGGCCAGCAGCAGCGAGCCCATCGAGCAGGCTTGGCCGATACACAAGGTGCTGACATCGGGGCGGATATATTGCATGGTGTCATACATCGCAAGGCCAGAGGTGACCACGCCGCCTGGCGAATTAATATACATGAAAATATCTTTTTCGGGATTTTCTGATTCCAAAAAGAGCAGCTGCGCCACGACTAAGCTCGACATATAATCTTCGACTTGTCCCGTAATGAACACAATGCGCTCTTTTAAAAGGCGCGAATAAATATCATAAGCGCGCTCACCACGGCTGGTGGTTTCAACCACCATCGGCACAAGGTTGGCATAGGCATCAATCATCTGATGGTCGTTGCGGATATCTAACATGGTTTAGTCCTCCTTTTTGGCTTTTTTAGTCGATGTTTTTTTACTTTCAGCCGATGATTTCTTTTCTTTTGGTGCGTCCGAATCGTCGTCTTGATTCAGCAAAAATTCAGGCGACACTTTTTTCTCTGCGCGTTTGACCTTGCTCAAAATTAAATCAACCACTTTTTCTTCGATGATCGGGCCTTTGAGTTCTTCGACATGTTCAGGATTTTTCTGATAAAATTCGAACACTTTTTTCTCTTGGCCGGGGAACATGCGTGCTTGCTCCACCACGGCGCGGGTCAATTCTTCTTTGGTAATTTGCACATTGTTTTTGCGGCCCACTTCAGCGAGCAAAATACCCAAACGCACGCGGCGCTCGGCGATAATCTGATATTCAGCGCGAAGTTCAGCATCGGGCTTATTCACCGATGGGTCGCCCTTGGCTTTTGCCTGTTGCAGCTGATCCCAAATGCTACCAAATTCCATCTCCACCATCTTGGATGGAATCTCGAATTTCATTGTGTCATCGAGCGTATCGAATAGTTGTTTTTTCGATTTGTTGCGTGCCAGATTGTCATAATCGCCAGCCAGTTGTGAGCGCACCGCTTCTTTCATATCGGCCAGATCTTTAAATCCGATATGCTGGCAAAATTCATCATCAAGGCTAGGTGCGTGAATGTTCAGCACCGTATGCACCTTCACATCAAATTCAGCGTTTTCACCGGCCAAATCTTTGCTGTGATAGTCCTTAGGGAAGGCCACTTTTACCACCACTTCATCGCCTGCTTTGCAGCCGATGAGTTGCTCTTCAAAGCCTGGAATAAACTGGCCAGAGCCAAGCTCCAGCTGATAATCTTCGCCCTTGCCACCTTTAAAAGGCTCACCGTTTAATTTGCCCAGAAAATCAATCTTTACGGCGTCGCCATTGGCAGCTTTTGCTGCTGCTGGTGCATCGTGGAAATGTTTACGGCTTTCGACCACGCGCTGCATCGCTTCGATGATTTCCGATTCTGCAATCTCGCAACTATAATTATCAACCGTGATCGATTCAAAATTGATTTCTGGCACCTCCGGCATGCTTTCGACGCTGAGGGTAAAAGCCAGTTCGCCTTGTTCTTCGTAGCTATCGATGTTGACATCGGGTTTCATGGAAGGGCGGATGTTTTTTTCAGCCAGCACTTGTTGGGTGGTTTTGTTCACCGTGTCCCACAGCACGCTATCCATCACATCTTTACCGTAGCGTTGCTTGAGCAAGGTCATCGGCACTTTGCCAGGGCGAAAGCCTTGAATTTTTGCTTTTTTACCAACGGCTTGCAGTTCTTGTTGCAGTTGCATTTCCACCACGGTGGCGGGCACTACAATGCTAAAGGTGTGTGATAAGCCTTCTTGTTTCAGGGCAGTGACTTTCATAGATAATTCTTTCCTAGATTCATGAGTTAACGCTTACAAAGCACAGCTTGAACACAAGCGCAAGGGCTGATTTTGGGGGGCTGCTCGAAATTCAGAGGGAATATTAGCCGAAATATTTGACGGCAATCAGAACGCCGCCAAGTCCGATAATCATACCGCCCAGACGAATCTGGATATCTTTGAAACGGCTATCCATGCGTAGCTCCATTTCCCGCAGCTCAGTTTTGACGTCTCGAATATCGGCTTTGTTAGCGGAATCATAGAGAGATTGAGCGCTGGCGTCTCTTACCACATCGATAATCGCTTCTGCTTGCGCTTCTGGTACGCCAGTATCGCGTAAGCGCTTAACAAACAAATGTGTATCAAAAGTGAGAGCCGTCACGATTTGAATCCTTTCAACATTTAATCATTATAACACAGCAGATAGTGTCAGGCAACTGCCTGATCGCATCTGGAAATTTAACGATTTATTTAGACTTTCTGTGCCACACTTAGATCAAATGGAAAAATCTATGTACAAAAACGCTATGCAAAAAAGCAACATCCGGCGCACGCATTAGAAATTCATCACAGCTTCCATCCGGCATGCTTGACAGCTAAGCCAGAATGGTTGCAGATGAAAGAAAGAGAGAAATAGTATGACCAAAACCAAAGATACCAAAAATACCCGTTATTGTTCTTTTTGCGGAAAGAGCGAACACGAAGTTCGTAAGCTCATCGCAGGGCCAACGGTGTTT
>JAKFUW010000033.1 GCA_021732545.1 Alphaproteobacteria bacterium
GGACCGCGTTTGTTGCTGACCACCCCAAAAAACGCATCGGATGCGTGCACATATTTCACCACATCGAGCGCGCCATGAAGCGGTTGCAAATCATTCAAATGAACCGAGCGATAATAGGTTTGATAAATCTGCGATGCCTCTTCCCACGCCTCGCCAAACAAGCTGGGAAACGCATCACGCATCGATTTTTTCACCTGCGCCATAACCTCTGCGCGTGACCATTCGGGCTTGCCCATTTGCCGTAATGTGTGGTTGAGTGCCTCGTGAATGGTGGGCCAGGTATCCACCAGTGTGTTATCCCAATCGAATAAAATCGCACGCGGTTTTTGCATTATATTTCCTTATTTTGAGTTCGTCATTGCGAGCATTTTTAACAAAAATGCGTGGCAATCCATGGATTGCTTCGTCGTGCTTTGCACGCCTCGCAAAGACGAAGAAAACATCACATCACCCTCGGTATGGCCAAAACCTGCGCTTCATACAGCGTCATCAGTTTTTCTGTCACATGCCCCACAGCACCGTTACCGATGGTGATATCATCGACCGTGGTGATGGGTAACACAAACGAGGACGCGCTGCTCATAAAGGCTTCCGTTGCCCGTTTCACATCATCGAGCGTAAAGGGTTTTTCGATCAGCGCCATGCCATGTTGTTTCGCTAATTTCAGGACCATCTCGCGCCGTATTCCGCCCAAAATCGAGCGATCCGCCGGATGGGTTTGGATCACACCATCGGCGCGCACAATATAGGCATTCGATAACGACCCTTCGGTGATATTTCCTTGCGCATTAATCTGCCATGCTTCTTTTGCGCCCGCGCGGTACGATGCCATGCGGGTCAGCATATTGGGCAGCAGCGCAATCGACTTGATATCGCATCGTGCCCAGCGTTGATCGGGGGCGGTAATCACACGCACGCCTTCAGATTTTTCCTGAGATGTAGGGAATCGCGCGGGCAGCAAACACATCGTAAAAATCGGTGTCATTTCTCCTGTAAATAAATGGTTTCGCATCGCCTCACCGCGCGTGATCTGAATATAGACCAATCCATTTTTCAGGCGATGACGGCGCAGCAATTCGCGGATACGAATCTGAATCGCGCGCACGCTCATCGGCATCGGAATTTCCAGCGCCGCAAGCGAGCGCTCCATCCGCGCCAGATGCGGCGACTCATCCACCAGTCGGCCATTCCACAGTGTCACCACTTCATAGATGCCATCGGCAAATTGATAGCCGCGATCCAGCATGGAAACTTGCGCACCGCGCAGTGGTACAAACTGATTTTTCACACATGCAACTCGGCTCACGGCGCACCTTTTGTTTGTTGTTGATACCACGCAACCGTTTCACTCAATCCTTCATCGAGCGTTTGCATCGGTTGCCAATCGAGCAACTGCCACGCTTTGGCGGTATCGATCTGTAACGAGCTGCACACGCTATGATAGAAGCGCTCTTTTTGCAAGAGCCTTGCGCCCCAATGCAGCAAAATTTCGGGCACCGGAATCAGGCGCGGATAAACCCTAAAATGCTGTGCCAATTTGCGGATGAGTTGCGGTGTGGAAACCGATTCGCGGTCAGCTGCCAAAAACAACTCACCCGCCGCTTTCGGGTGCGACAAACACACGCTGATTAAATGGCTCAGATTTTTCACCGACACAAAATCGCGTTGATTCACCACACGCCCAAATGGCAGCGGTTTACCTTTGGCCACATGGTCCATCAGCCGATAAAAATTCGCTTTCACGCGTGGGCCATAGACCAGTGGCGGGCGAATCACCACCAGCTCCAGCCCGCTTGTTTTCGCAATTTCAGCAAGCTTTTGTTCGGCTTCCCATTTAGTTACGGCGTAAGCGTTAGAGGGTTGCGGTGCATCGCTCTCGCAAAAAGGTTTCAAGCTATAATTGCCAAGCACGCCAATTGTGCTGATAAAAATCATCCGCCGTGCTCCCGCCTCAATCGCTTGACGCGCAAGGTTAGCGCTGGCCTCCACATTGATCTGGCGGAACTCCGAAATCGGGTCGGCCACGGTATCATATAGCACATGCACACGCGCCGCGCTGTGCACCACCACATCCACACCACGCAGCACATCGCGCCAATTAGTGTTGGCGTTCAATTCACCGGTTATCACATATTCATTTTTTTGCGTTTCATGCGCGGTGCGCGTGGTTCCGATCACCTGATGACCTTGTTGTTGCAACATCTGGCACAGTGAGCTACCCACAAATCCATTCGCACCGGTGACTAAAACACGCAGCGAATGCTTGGAATTTGCTAGATCCATTTCCATCCCCAAATGTTAAAATATACCCACATCGAGCGCAACATCACCAGCATCAGACGCAAACTTTTATGTGAACCACGCGCCCAATGGTGAGTGATAATCGCAGCTGGCAAATACACCGCACGCGCATGAACATTCAGCCTGCGCGTGATATCGCAATCTTCCAGATACATAAAATAGCGCTCATCGAATCCGCCAAGTTTGTGCAATAATTCGGTACGAAACAACATAAAACATCCGCTGACAAACGGCACATCCACCACGTGCGCATAACCCACATCGCGCATTTCATAGTAAGCTGCTTTGCGCATGATCCACGGGCTTTTTTGTTGAAGTTTTGCTGGAATAAAACGCCGCACAAATAAATCAAACACGCTGGGCAATCGCTTGTTGAGCGCCTGTAACGTGCCATCGGGGTTTTGCACTTTAGGTGCGAGCAATCCTACATCCGCGTGATTTTCCAGATACGCAACCATGCGCTCCAGCGTGCCATCATGAATGATCACATCGGGGTTGAGGATCAGTGTGTAGCTGCTCGCTGGTGCACGTTTAAGTGCGATATTATGCCCAAAACCAAAGCCTTTATTGGTGCCCGCTTCCATCAACTGTGCGCCCGCAATCGAGTGTAATTGCTGCACATAATCATCACCCGAATCATTGTCGATGATCATCAGATGCACAGGCAATGTGCAGCGCAAAAAACTGCTCACTGCCTCGCGTAATTTTGCCATGTCGCTGCGATAAGTGACGATGCTGGCGCAGATGATGACGGGGGATGTCATGGTAAAAATCTCACTCTTTCCTTTCGTCATTCCCCGAATTTGCCTTCGGCAAATTATAGGGGAATCTATTTTCTGGATCGCCCTATAATTTTGCTTAAGCAAAATTCAGGCGATGACGATACACAATTACAACCACTCCGGCGGCGATTTTTTATAATCTGCAAAGCTCATTTGCCCTTCATCGCGCGTGGAAATCAATGGATTTTCAATCGGCCACGGAATGTTTAAATCGGGGTCATCATAACGAATGCCTCCTTCACCCGCCGCATTATATTCGCCGCTGCATTTGTAAAACATATCGGCAACGCTCTGTCCAAGCACGCAAAAACCATGCGCAAATCCGGCGGGAATCCACAACAAGGTTGCATTCTCATCCGAGAGTTCAATCCCAAAATGCTGACCAAATGTTTTGGAATCGGGGCGGATATCGACCGCCACATCCCACACCGCACCTCGCACCACGCCCACCAATTTACCTTGCGGCGGTGTGTGCTGATAATGCAGGCCGCGCAAAATATTGGGTGCTGAGCGCGAGTGATTATCCTGCACAAACACGGCGTCAATCCCTGCCTTAGCAAAGGCCGCCTGCTGATAGCGCTCCACAAAAAAACCACGCGCATCACCGTGGAGTTTTAGCTTGATGATTTTTAATCCTGCGAGTGGTGCGTTACTGATTTGCATTTTTTTCCTCTTTATGTTAGCTGTCACCCCGTGCTTGTCACGGGGTCTGGCACTTTATGCGCCAACTTAACCAGACCCCGTCATAAAGACGGGGTGACAAGTTTAGGATAAAATAAAATTAAGTGCCTATACAATACATCACGTCAATTTCTCCTCCAAACATTCATCTAGCCCTTGCGTCCAATCCGGCAGCATAACCCCAAAGGTGTGGTTCAGTTTGCTACAATCAAGCCGCGAATTTTTCGGGCGCATAGCAGGTGTGGGATACTCATCTGACGTGATCGCGTCCACGCTACTCACCTTCAACGCCACGCCATATTTTCGTGCGCATTCAAAAATCGCATTGGCAAATCCGTACCAACTGGTCTGCCCTGCATTGCACAGATGATAAACGCCATTTGGAAATGTTTCAGCGCGTTGTGCCTTCTCCAAACACTCCAGCATCGCGCGCGCAAGGTGTGCAGCATAACTTGGCGCACCAATTTGATCGGCGACAACACGCAAATGCTCGCGCTCGGCACCTAGCCGCAACATGGTGTTTAGAAAATTTTGACCTTGCGCATCATAAACCCAGCTGGTGCGAAAGATCAGATGATCGCCACCTGCAGCGGCAACTGCCTGCTCGCCTGCCAGTTTGCTCGCACCATAGACATTCAGCGGTGCGGTTTTTTCGTCTTCGATGCGCGCATGTTCGCCACTGCCATCAAACACATAATCGGTGGATATATGCACCAGCGGAATATTGTGTTGCGCCGCATAGTCGGCCATCAGCGCGGGCGCTTGTTCATTGAGTGCATAGGCGACCACCTCGTCGCTTTGCGCTTTATCCACCGCCGTGTATGCCGCTGCATTGATAATGGATGTTGGCGCATGCGCAACCAATGCATGGCGCAGCGCATCCGCATCGGCAATGTCTAATTGATCTCGTCCTAAAAAAATAGCATTGGGCAGTAGCGTCGCAAGCGCCCGTGCGACCTGACCGCTACGTCCGATGACGAGTGTCTGGCTGGGCATCAGGCGGCGAGTTCTTTTTGCTCGGCGATAATATCGCGCAGATATTCGCCGTACGGATTATTGCCATAAGCGCGTGCAAGTTTTTCCAATTGCGCCTCATCGATGAAGGTCTGGCGATAAGCTACCTCTTCGATGCACGCGATTTTGAGCCCTTGGCGCGCCTCAATCGTTTGCACAAATTGCCCGGCTTGAATCAGCGAATCAAAGGTGCCCGTATCCAGCCACGCCACGCCGCGCCCGAGCATTTCCACGCTCAGCGTTCCTGCTTGCAGATAGGCTTTATTCACATCGGTAATTTCCAATTCACCACGCGCGGATGGCTTCATATTTTTGGCAATTTCGACCACTTTATTATCATAAAAATAAAGCCCCGTGACTGCCCAATTGGATTTGGGTGCTTTGGGTTTTTCTTCGATGGAAGTGGCCTTGCCTTGTTTGTTAAATGCTACCACGCCATAACGCTGTGGGTCTTTAACGTGATAGGCAAACACCGTGGCACCTTGCTTGCGCGATGCCGCACTTTGCGCTTTGTTGGGAATTTGATGACCAAAGAAAATATTGTCACCCAGCACCAGCGCCACCGAATCCTTGCCGATAAAATCCTCACCAATGATGAATGCCTGCGCAATGCCCTCAGGTGCAGGTTGCACCGCATAGCTAAACGACACGCCAAGTTCTTTGCCGTCGCCCAGCAACTGCTCGATCATCGGCAGATCGCGCGGCGTGGAAATAATCAGAATCTCGCGGATGCCCGCTTGCATCAAAGTAGACACCGGATAATAAATCATCGGCTTGTCATAGACTGGCAAAATCTGTTTGCTGATGCTGCGCGTGAGCGGATACAGCCGCGTGCCAGACCCACCTGCTAATACGATACCTTTCATTGTGTCTCTCCGTTGTTAAGAAG
>JAKFUW010000214.1 GCA_021732545.1 Alphaproteobacteria bacterium
GATGACGCACCATCGCTCACGGTAACCTACTGGATGAACTTGCTGCAAGGGCTGGATAAAAAGGTGCCATTATTTGTCACGCTCAATCCTAAAACATTACCCGAGGCTTCGCTGATTTATAATCACCACATTTACACGCACCCGATTTTTGACCAACCCGCCATCGATGCGCAAGGCAAGTTGAGTGAGATTCAAGGCGCAGATCGCATCTGGTTTTGCGGCGCATGGACACGCTATGGCTTCCACGAAGACGGGATTTTATCGGCGGTGAATGTCGCCAAGGCGCTCGGGGTCAACACGCCTTGGAGCTAAATATTGACGTTAACTTTTTGCTCCCCCCTTGAGGGGGAGCCGGAACTTACAAGCTTTTAGCGCAGTAAGTTCCGTGGGGGGCATAGATGGCTTTGTTTTATCTCCCCCACCAAAAGGCTTGACGCCTTTTGACTCCCCCTCAAGGGTGGAGTGGAAGGAAGTATGAAAATGACAAAAGGTTGTTGCTAATGCTAACCCCTAAAATTCTACTCACCCACGTGATGCACAAGCGTCACTCGCCTGCGGTGAATCAATTTGCCTATAGCGTCTATTATCTGTGGTTTCCGCTGGATAATCCAGAATCTCTGAAAACACCGCTTTTTTCGATCAACCGATTTAATTTGTTTAGTTTTCAGGCACGCGATTACGGTGCACGCGATGGCCGAACCTGCCGCGAGTGGCTGGGTGAGCAACTGATGACATTTGAGATTGCACAGCCCAAAGGCCAGTGGTGGTTGCTCACCATGCCGCGCGTGCTGGGCTATGTGTTTAATCCGGTGAGTTTTTGGTGCTGCATCAATGCTCAAAACGAGTTGCTGATGGTGATTGCCGAGGTGCATAACACCTTTGGCGAATCGCATAGCTATATTTTGATCCACCCTGATGGCCGCGCGATATCGCCTCAGGAGTGGCTAGAATCGGATAAATTATTTCATGTCTCGCCTTTTCTGGAAGTGAAAGGAAAATACCAGTTTCGCTTTGATATTCGCACCGATAAGCTCGGTATCTGGATTGATCACACCATGCCAGAGCGTGGTAAGGTGCTGGCCACCGCGATGTCTGGTAAATTTATTGATTATAATCATTCCAATTTATCTAAATTAGCGCTATCAATACCGTTGGTAACGGTGAAAGTGATCGCACTGATTCATTGGCAGGCATTGCGCCTATGGCTTAAAAAAGTGAAATATCGCAATAAGCCGCCGCCGCCACAACAAGGAGCAAGTAAATGGCCATGAACCCCTTTCGCGTCACCTCGTGGTATGTGATGTTTTTTTTCCGGCTGTTTCGCGATGCGCCGTTTGGGACGTTGCGCGTGACCACGCCGCGCGGGCGCGTGCATGTGTTTAAAGGTGCCAACCCTGGCATCGATGCTGATATGAAAATCAACGATTGGAAGATTGTTCGGATTGCCCTGATTCGTGGTGATATAGGCTTTGGTGAAGGCTATATCGATGGATTGTGGGACACCACCGATCTGCCGCGCCTGATGACCTATATGGTCGAAAATATGCAGTCAATCGGTGCGGTGTGCCATGGTAATTTGCTGATGCGCATGGTGTTTGGATTTATCAATTGGATGCGTAAAAATAGCAAAAGCGGTAGCCGCAAAAATATCAGCGCGCACTATGATGTGGGTAATGATTTTTATCGCTTATGGCTCGATAAAACCATGACCTATTCGTCCGCCTTGTTTGGTGGCGATGCGGCGATGTCGCTCGAAGATGCGCAGCGCGCCAAATATCAGCGCTTACTCAATCAAGTAGAAAATGCAGATGCGCAGATTCTGGAAATTGGCTGCGGCTGGGGTGGATTTGCCGAGCAAGCCGCGCGCGCCGATTATAACGTAACGGGTCTCACGCTTTCCAGCGAGCAACTCAAATTCGCGCAAGCGCGCCTGACCGATGCCAAGCTTGATGGAAAGGTCGATTTGAAACTCCAAGATTACCGCGATGAAAAGGGTGTGTTTGATTATATTGTATCGATCGAGATGTTTGAGGCGGTTGGCGAAAAATACTGGCCGGTCTATTTTAAAACCATCAAAGACCGTTTAAAAACTCATGGCAAAGCGCTGATTCAGACCATCACAATTGATCACACTTATTTCGATGATTACCGCAAGCGCAGTGATTTTATTCGCCATTATACCTTTCCGGGCGGGCTGCTGCCTTCTATCGAGCGCATTAAAGAAGAGATCGAAGTCGCAGGGCTAAAATGCCGCGAAGTCTTTGCCTTTGGCAAAGATTATGCTCACACCTTGCAACTATGGCTCGACCGCATGGATGCGCGCGGCGAAGAAATCAAAGCGCTTGGTTACAGCGAAGATTTTTTGCGTAGCTGGCGTTTTTATATGGGTTGCTGCATTGGTGCCTTTGCGGCAGGGCGCACCGATGTGGTGCAGCTTGAAATTGTCCATGCTTAGCACCGACCATATTCATTTTTTCTTTTGCTCCCCCCTTGAGGGGGAGCGGCAACGTGCAAGTGTAACGCCGCGCGTTGCGTGGGGGGGATAGATGAAGCCTTTTAACCCCCCACCAAAACGCCAGCGCGTTTTGACTCCCCCTCAAGGGGGGAGTGAAGGTATCGTTTATGGGTGAGGCTTTATCGCGCCTGCGCCTGAGCCTCTATGGTCTGCTCGCGCTCCCGATTGCCGCCGCATCGTTGCCGATTTATATTCATATCCCCAAGCTCTATGCGCAGCATTATGGCATCAGCCTTGCCACCATTGGTGCGTTGCTGTTGTTGGTGCGCTTGATTGATACGCTGCAAGACCCGATCATCGGATATCTCAGCGACAAAGCGGTGTCGCGTGGTATCTCGCGCATGCGGATGATGCAATGGAGTTTGCCGCTCTTTGCGCTGGCGATGCTGGCTCTGGTATATCCACTTGCGCCCGCCTATGCGGCGCTGTGGCTATGCGTTACGCTGGTTGCGCTTTATACCTGCTTTGGGGTGGTGTCGATTAATTATTATGCGTTTGGTGCCGAATGGCAGCGCGATTATCACGCCCAAATCCGCATCAGCGCGTGGCGCGAAAGTTTTGTCTTGATTGGTATTTTGCTCGCTTCCGTGTTGCCGCAGGTTTTTAGCAACGCCATGGGGCAGGTGGTCGGGATGCAAGTTTTTGGCGTACTGATTGCGGGATGGTGCGTGCTGATGATTCCGCTAGCCAAATGGGGCTTGCCTGCACCGCAATCCGCACCAGTCGAGGCATCCACATTGTCACTGCGTGGCGCGTGGCGCGCGATGATGAAAAGCCGCGATTATCGCTGGTTGCTCATCATCTTTTTCCTCAATGGCTTTGCCAATTCTATCCCAGCTACCGTGGTATTATTTTACATCGCCGATGTATTGGAACTCGAAGCGCAAAGCGGTTATTTTTTAGGGCTGTATTTTTTGGCAGGCTTGCTCGGGATACCTCTATGGCTATGGCTCGCGCGTCGCATCGGCAAAAAAAGGTGTCTACTGATTTCAATGATCGCATCGGCGATTGCCTTTGTGTGGGCGTTTACGCTGGGCGCAGGCGATGCCACCGCTTTTTATCTGGTTTGCACGCTTAGCGGATTATGTCTGGGAGCCGATATGGCGATGCCGCCTGCACTGCTGGGCGACCTGCTAAAACGCGAAGGCCACGACGCCACGGGCGCATTTTTTGGCGTATGGAATATGGTGTGGAAACTCACCTTCGCACTGGCTGCAGGTATTGTGTTGCCGGCTTTGGCCTGGGCGGGATATGATCCATCAGGCACGCCCGATGCCAGTTCGCTTGCGGGATTGTCCTTTGCCTATGCGCTCGCGCCCAGCCTCATTAAATGTGTCGCTGCTTTACTGTTATGGCAAAGTCCGATAGAGTCGCACCACGATAATCAACATCCGTCATCGCCCGAATCGCCTATGCGATTATAGGGCGATCCAGAACTGGATTCCCCTATAATTTTGCTTTGCAAAATTCGGGGAATGACGATCACAAGGAGAAGGTATGAAGATGCTTACCACCGCATTCGCATTCACCACCATTATATTAGCTGCTACCGTGTTTGTGCTTAGCGGGTGCACCATTCCTGCAGTCGATAGCTACAAAGAAAATAAGCCCAAGCTCGATATTTTTGAGTATTTCAACGGCACGTTAGAAGCATGGGGAACGATTCACGATCTCAGTGGAAAGTTGGTAAACACCTTCACCGCAAGCGTGGTCGGCGAAGTGAAAGGCGACGTGCTGACGTTGACTGAGCATTTTATATTTGATGATGGCAAAGAAGAAGACCGCATCTGGACGATTACGCGCAGCGATGCGCATCATTTTATCGGCACCGCGCATGATGTAGTGGGCGAGGCAGAGGGAGAGCAATTTGGTAATGTGGTGAATATCAAATATGTGCTTAAGCGCAAAGTGGGCAAGCGCGAGCTGGAATTTAACATGGATGATTGGATGTATTTGGTGACGGACGATCTGCTGATCAACAAAACCTCGATGCGTAAATTGGGGATTCCGGTAGCCGAACTCACCATTGGCTTTCGTAAAATTTCGAAGTAATTATGAGCGTTCAAGGTAAACATATCTGGCTGATTGGTGCGAGCACCGGCATCGGTGAGGCGCTGGCTCAAAAGCTGGCCTCGCAAGGTGCGTATCTTGCTTTGAGTGCGCGATCGAAAGATAAGCTGGATGCGCTCAATCAATCGCTTGGCGGTGGGCACAACGTGTTGCCGCTGGATGTGACCAACACCCAAAGCCTGCAGGATGCCGTGACCGCGCAATCCACCATTGATATGATTATTTTCAATGCCGGAATCTACACGCCGATGACGGTCGATGATTTTGATTTATCAACGTGTCTGGATACGGTGGACGTGAATCTGGGTGGTGCGTTTCGCTTGCTCGATGCGGTGTTGCCGCTTTTGCGCGATGGGCGCTGTAAGCATTTGGTGATGGTAAGCTCCGTCGCGGCCTATCGTGGCATGCTGCACTCGATGGCCTATGGCGCGAGCAAAGCGGCACTGACCAATCTGGTGGAAACGCTGCGAGTGGAATTGGCACCGCGCGGTGTGAAAATTCAGCTGGTGTCACCCGGATTTGTGAAAACCCCGCTGACCGACAAAAACCATTTTGAGATGCCACTGATGATCACGCCGATGCGTGCCGCAGAACATATTGCGCGTGGGATTGATTCGGATGATTATGAAATCCATTTTCCTAAAGCGTTTACGTTGTGTTTAAAATTATTGCGGATACTGCCTAGCAAAGTGTATTTCTGGCTTGTAAAGCATGTGATGTAATTTTTATAGCTGTCACCCCGTGCTTGTCACGGGGTCTGGTTTTATATCGCCAGACCCCGCAATAAATGCGGGGTGACAATTACACAAGGAGTTCTTTATGAGAAAATTTTTATTGCTGTTGAGTGCCCTAGCGATGACTTCTACGGCACATGCAGCATCCACATTTCCGAGTGAAATTAATGTGCGCGATGTGGCGATGAAAAAAGTAGGGCAGGGCACATTAAGTTATTTGCTGGTTGATCCCTATGACGCGGCGCTGTGGACGGTGGATGGCAGCGCGAATGTGAATCAAACTCACGCGGTGGAAATTCAATATCATATGGGTTTTTCGTCGGAAGAT
>JAKFUW010000197.1 GCA_021732545.1 Alphaproteobacteria bacterium
ACTCAATTCGGTACCAGTGTTAAACACATTCTTTTCCAGTATTATACCAAACTTATCCACAGGCTTAGCCTCAGCAACCTCGTCATTGCGAGCCAAATCTATGATTTGGTGTGGCAATCTATGGATCGCCGCGTCGAGGCAAAGCCTCTCCTCGCGATGACGGGCAACATTACGCCGCCATTTGAAGCAGTATTTGTATGGCTTGTTTACGATCCAGATGCAAGGTTTCTGATTGATGATGTAGCTCGTGTGATTTGGCAAGCAATGCTTGAAGCTGCTCTGCAGAAAAGTGGCTCGCAAGCTTGGGGAAGATATCCGCCTCTTGCGCGGTGGCAGGCTCAAGGCATCCAGCCTGATAGAGGCTCAGGCGCATCAACCCATGTTCCCAGATGATTTTCCACACATCCCATTGAGCATGCGATTTGGCACCGGCGATCTTTTGGGAAAACTGCCCAATCGCCTGATAATTGAGCGTGGGGAAATTCTCCAACAACCCCAACATCGTTGCATACAGGTCAAAGGCGTGATGCTGATGCAACGACAATGCACTGCCAATCGAGCCATGCGAGAGCGCAAACAATGCGCGCGATTGTTCCTCATCCAGTTCAATAGATGTGTGTGATAAGATGCTTAGAAAATTAGGATAAGTGGGCGCAGAAAAATCAAAACGCCGACAGCGCGAGCGCAAAGTAGGCAAAAGATTGCCTACATTATGACAAATCAAAATCATCATGCAATGTGAAGGCGGTTCTTCGAGTACTTTAAGTAACGCATTGGCTGCATTGGCGTTCATCTCATCGACGCTGTCGATCAACACCACCCGCCACGGATTCTCCGATGGTGTCAGGCTTACAAAATGCTGAATCTTGCGAACGGCATCGATCTTGATGGTGGGAGTGACGGTGCTATCGTCGGGTTCCAGCACCATAAAATCGCCATGCGAACCATTTTCAATGTGGCGCACCACAGATGAATCCGCATCAACACTCAGATCGGTTGGGCCAAACATGGAGGTCTCGCCTTGCCCGCCGCTTAGGACAAACCGCACCAGACGATACGCGAAGGTTGCTTTGCCGATGCCACGGGCTCCGCAAAATAGCAGGCTGTGAGGCATGACTCCGCGCTGCCATGCGTCGAGCAATTGGCGTTATTGTTTTTCATGGCCGATGCAGACATGTTGTAAGCGTGGGTCGGTGATGGTTGTCATATCACTCCTCTTTCGCTCAGCGCATCGATCATCGCCTGATGCACCGCGTCTTGGGATTGCGAGGCATCGAGCGTGATGAAGCGCTCCGGAAATCGGGCGGCCAGCGATAAAAATCCATCACGCAGCGTTTGATGGAATGCTAATGGCAAGGATTCAAAACGATTTTCATCCCCTTTGCGTGCGTTCGTTCGCGCGAGCCCGATGGCGGGATCGATATCGAGGTAAAAAGTGATGTCGGGCTCCAGCGTGCCGATGCACAAATGGGTCAGCGATTCGAGCCATGCCATGTTCACCCCCTTGGCGATGCCTTGATAGACACGCGTGGAATCAAAAAAGCGGTCGCAGATCACATGTTTGCCAGCGGCCAAAGCGGGCGCGATCGCGTGGGTGACGTGATGGTGACGCGCGGCGATGAGCAAGATGGATTCGGTGATCGCGTCCCACCGACCTGCATCGCCGGTGACGATGAGGCTGCGGATGGATTCGGCGGCAGGCGTGCCACCAGGCTCGCGGGTGAGTAGATGCCCGATGTTGCGATGGGCAAAAACTTCTGCGAGGCGCTGAATCTGAGTGGTCTTGCCCGCCCCTTCACCGCCTTCAAACGTGATGAAGTTGCCCGATTTTGACATCGATTTACATTCCGGTAAAGTGATGGAAACCAAGACCCAAGCGCTTCATGAAGCCAGCAGGCTCAACCGATTCTGCCGCAACCAATTCGATGGAGCGGCGGATTTTGCCATCCCACTGCACATCCAGCGTGCCAAGCTTTGTGCCTTTTGCAATTGGCGCTTTGACTTGGTCGTCATGGTGGAGGGTAAATTTCAAACTCTCGCGCTTGCCGCGTGGAATGGTGATGGCAGCCGCCATTGCGGGCACAAGCTTCACTTCATCTTGCGCGCCATAAAACACCGGAACGCTCGCTACCGATTGGGATGGATCCGCCAGTTTGATGGCTTCATAATCGCGGAAACCATGGCGCAACAGCATTTCACCTTCCTTGGCGCGTTCAGCCATGCTCGATAGGCCGTTAACCACCAACACCAGGCGGCGATTGTCTTTGTTGGCGGAAAGTACAATGCCAAAGCCCGCAATTTCAGTGTGGCCTGTTTTCAAGCCATCGACGCCTAAATCGCGCGCGAGCAACAGATTGCGGTTGGGTTGGGTGATGCCGCTATAGGTGAATTCTTTCTCCAGAAAATAAGGATAATATTCCGGAAAATCGTGAATCAAATGTTCTGCCAAAATGGCTAAAT
Organism: Alphaproteobacteria bacterium; assembly: GCA_021732545.1. GTDB lineage: Bacteria > Pseudomonadota > Alphaproteobacteria > Rickettsiales > UBA3002 > JAKFUW01. Next base: position 2,461 of record JAKFUW010000197.1, read on the forward strand.
CGGCAGCGGTGGTATAGTGGTTATCATCCGGCCATCCGGTGGAATTGGTAAAATGGCTTCCGGTTAACCCCATTTTTTTGCCTGCCTCATTGAGCATATCGGCAAAACCTGCTTCTGATCCTCCCAGCGTTTCGGCAACCACAATGCACGCATCATTGCCCGATTGCACGATGATACCTTGAATCAGGTCTTCCACCGTCACATCGGTGCCCACTTGCACAAACATTTTGGAGCCCTGCATGCGCCACGCATTTTCGCTCACCGCAAAGGTGCTTTCCAGCGCGATGCCTCCTGCTTTGAGTTTTTCAAACAACACATACAACGTCATCAATTTCGACATGGAAGACGGAAACATTTGAACATCCGCATCGCGCTCAAGCAGCACGGTGCCCGTGGTCACATCTTTCAAAATCATTTGCTTGGCATTAAAATCAATCGCGAAAGCAGCAGGAATCGCAAAGATCAAAATCGCTAACAACACGATAACTAAGAAGAATAACCGATAGCGACGTTTCATTGTTCCCATTATGGGCTACTCCTTGATGATCTTTGCATCGTTAATACCATAATCACGCAGGCGCGCAACCAGCTCTTGCGCAATATCATCATTGGCGCACGGCCCTAAACGCAGGCGATGAAAGGGCTTGTTGTTCACATGCACCTGCATAATCTCAGTCTCAGTCGCGCCCGATAATTTTACCGCAAGGTTTTGTGCGTTAGCAGGGTTTGAGAAACTTCCCGCTAACACGAAATAGCGGCCGGTTGCCTGCCTCTCAGCTCTCCCCTCACCCGCGAGCGCAGTGCGCTCGCTTCCCTCTCCCTTTGGGCGGAACGTATACGTTCCGGGGAAGGTAGAGGGGCTACGCCCCACATTGTTAATAGGCGCAACAAAAGTTGATCGTTGCACATCAGCAGGTTTTTTATCCGGTGGCGGGTCATCGATCCAATCACCAGCCGCTGTGAGCAATGGCTCGGGATTGGGCTGAATGAGTGCGGGTTGAGTATAATCTGGCGGCGGCGTATTAGGTGCTACATAGCTTACGCGCTTTGGTGGTGGGGTGTTAGGAGTGGCTGCATGAGCACTATCCAAAATGGAAAAGGCATCTTGTGCATAGCCAATTTCCTCAATCTTCACGCCCTTGGCTTCTAACGTAGAAGGTTCTTTTAACGGTGAGTTAAATGCGAATATATTTGGAATTTCTTCCGCAGGTTCCACAGGATGCAGATTGGAAACGTCAATGGGATCTGGTTTGCCAATCCCGGAGGTATCCAGATAATGATCTTCGGCTTTGGCGAGCTGTACGTCTCTGTCGGTCCATTCAGCAGGTTTTTTCAACTGTAATTTTGCAATATAGCGCTCGGTTTCGGCTTTGAGATATTCCACTTTCACGGGCGCCGTCCCTGCCCCGATCATCCCTAATTCTTCTGCTGCCGCGCGCGATAAATCAATCACGCGGCCAGCCGCAAAGGGCCCGCGATCATTGACCCGCACCACGATCGATTTGCCGGTTTTTTTATTGGTCACCCGCACCATCGAAGGCATGGGCAGGGTTTTGTGCGCCGCGGTCATGGCATATTGGTTATAACGCTCGCCGTTGGCGGTGGATTTTCCATGAAAATTGGGGCCATACCACGAAGCGATGCCTTCTTCCACATATTCGGGCTTATATTCGGGGTAATAGGTCTCATCTTTGACTTTATAGGGCTTGCCGATTTTGATGGTCGGGTGAACGGGTTTACCATTCACATAACCTGGCGCATCGGCAGGGATGCGTTCCTTAGAATCGCCGCAGGCGGTGAGTGCGAGCAATCCGGATATAATACATATAAAACGAGTTGCGTAGCCGAGCTTCTTCCTCCCCCTGTAGGGGAAGATTGCGGTGGTGGTAGGTTCTATTCCTCCCCCTTTGGGGGAGGTTAGGTGGGGGTTGCCACACGCGCCAAAGCCAGAGTTTAACCCCACCCGACACTGCGTGTCACCCTCCCCTAAGATGGGAGGGTTAAGTTCTCGCAAAGACGATAAACTAAAAGTCATCGCTTACATCCCCTGAAAATGATCGGCGAGTGTGCCGACAGCGGTTGCGAAATAGCGCGATTTGTTCCAGTGCAAAATCACATCGTAATTTGAATAGACCAGATACACCCCCTCATAGGGCTGGCCTGGGATGGTGATGGCCGCTTGAAGTGGTTTAGCAGGCAGCGCAGACCCTTGCTCATCCACCACACCCAGTGCCGTCCATTGCGCAAGTGATTTATATTGTTTGCCATCGGTGAGCGCCATATCGAAGCCTTGCGGCAAGCGCACTTTGCGCCCCCATGTCAGGTTTGCATCCCAGCCTTCAGTTTTTAAATAATTGGCCATGCTGGCGAAAATATCGGGCAGATTGTTCCAGATATCGATTTTACCATCGCCATTGGCATCCACGGCATAGGTGTGAAAGCTGGAAGGCATAAACTGGCATTGTCCGAGCGCCCCTGCCCACGATCCATTCATGGCCTCGAGCGTAGTGTGCCCCTGCTCCACAATGTGGAGCGCCGCAAACAGTTCGTTGCGGAAAAACTCGCTGCGGCGGCCATCATAGGCCAGCGTTACCAGCGCCTCGATGGTCGGTTGATTGCCTGTATAGCCACCAAAGCTGGTTTCAATGCCCCACAGCGCCACAATAAATCGCGCAGGCACACCATACTTTTGCGCCGTACTTTCCAGAAGCGCCTTGTGCTGCGCATAAAGCTTGCGGCCTTGATTGATGCGCGCTTGCGTGACGGTATCGGCTAGATAATCGCCAAAACTTTTGCGTCCTTCAGGCTGTTTGCGGTCGAGCTCAATCAGGCTTGGGTTGGGGGTGAGCCCTGCAAAGGCGCGGTCAACAAGCGCTTGCGAAATACCTTTGGAAATCGCTTCTTTTTTCACATCCTCAACCCACAGGCCAAATGGCTGAGGGTTATGGGGAATGGCATCTTGTGCCCACACAGGCTGCACAAAAACACAAGCTAAGAATAACACATAGAGTTGCCGTCTTTGCGAAGAGTTGCGCAACAGCGCACGACGAAGCAATCCATGATTAAAAAATGGATTATTTACACCTTTTGAGGAATGGCTGGATCATCCCAACATGTTGAAAAAATCAACGACACACTCCCATCTCTTGTCGGGCTAGCAAAATTAAAGGTTTAGCCCGAC
>JAKFUW010000170.1 GCA_021732545.1 Alphaproteobacteria bacterium
TATGGATATTCAGCAAAAATACGCGCAGCAAGCCAAAATACAATCACCGCCAAACCGACATTAAAGCCAAGCAACATGCCCGTTGCCTGATAGGTGTCGCTGAGTAAATAGGAAATGCCCACGGCAATACCAAGGCCAATTAAAAACGCCCATGTTACGGCGACATAATCTTTAAGTGCAGTCAAAAATACACCCAGCAACCACACCGAACCAATCAGGAACATGTTGGCAAATCCCGCCAGTTTCAAACCAATCGGCATCTCGAATACGAAACCATAAAAGAAGATCGCCACCGGCAATTGCAGCGCATAGGTAATGAGCAAGCTTTGCAACATCACCGCAGGCGTTGCCGTCACATCTTTCACGTGAATTTGATCGGCCAGATAGCGCGTCATCACCAGAAAGATTGGTGCAGACATCACCAATGAAAAGGAGAAATTATAAATGATAATGCCACGGAAATTGAGCAGCTCCATACTATCGGCCGAAGCACCATAGGTCAGCGTAATCATCGCCAGCGCAATCACCGTAAACAACCACGGCCCTGCGGTGGCAAAAGTCGAGTGCAACAACGCTCCGACAATCCCCAAAATGTCATCTTTTTTCGCGAGACGATTCAGCTCAAAACCAATACCAGCCATGATGTGTTATCCCTTATTTTCCGACGTAAGTTGCGTAAAGATTGCGGTAGAGCGCATGTTGCGCGGTTTGATCATAGAATAATTTAATCCGCGCGCGTGCCGCTTCGGAACAACGCTGATGCAAATCACGATCCGATAACAATGTATAAATCGCCTCAGCGGTTGCCGCAGGGTTAGCCAGCGGAGTGACGAATCCGGCTTGTCCCAAACGTGGCGCTTCGTCTTCAGTGCCCTCGATCAATTCGCGGCAGGCACCCACATCGGTGGCAACCAGTGGCACACCACACGCACCTGCTTCCAACATCACCAGCGGTTGCGCTTCGCTTAAACTAGTCAAAACCAACACGTCGATATGGTTCAAATAATCATCGACATTGGCGCGACCCGTGAACAAGACATTGTCGCGCAAGCCCAACATTTGCACCATGCTTTTGCATTCTTCGTAATAAGTAGCGTCTTCATCGGTTGGGCCAATGATATAGGCCTTAATTTCGGGTGCATATTGCTTGAGCAATCCTACGGCGCGAATGTAGGTTTTCACATCTTTAATTGGCACCACGCGACCAATGAACGCGATGGTAGGAATTCCGGTTTGGCGGCGTGTAATCGTTGCAAAGCGCTTGAGATCAACCCCGTTTGGTATGATGCTCATTTTAATGGGATCCGCGCCATCTTCCAGTTGGTGAACCTGATTACCTTTGAACAGCGTAATGATATTATCGCAGGCCTGATAACATACATGCGAGAAATTGTTGATGGAATCGATCCACAAATCGCGCAAATCGCGGCGCGGTTTATCAACGGTGAGCGCCTTGGATGCGGTGGCTTCCAACCAATCTGCCGACACCACCTCGATGCGGCGTTCGTTGGTATAAATACCATGTTCGGTAACCATCGCGGGCTTGCCCGTTTCAATTTTAGCGCGTGCCGCCATCAATCCTGCATAGCCGGTGCTCAGCGCATGATAAATATCGGCGCTTGGCAGATCGGCCAGCAACACCGAATAAATGCCCCCTGCAATCGCGCGATAGGACCAGAAATAATCGAGGAAAGAATGATCATCAAACGCGTTTTCATAGAGCTCAATCAATTGCTCCCATGCCTCTTCACGATCAAGCAACACATGCTGACCCAGCTTCACGTTAGTTGCTTTAAAGGTATCGACAATGCGTTTGAGTTCAGAAAGTTCCAACGGCTCCTCGCCGGTGATGCTGGCAAGTGGCTCGCGCAGTGCCTGGTGAATGCGGTGCGCAACCATTGGCGGGCACGTACCGCCTTCTGGCAAATCCGCCAGACGAATCGTGGTGAGGCTTACCACATTGTGTGGCAACTGATATTTGAGCTCCAGCTCGGCATCAAATGGTACAATCGCACACAAGTGAAATGTCAGATGGCTTTGCTCTTGAATCAATTCATGCGACCAATTCGATACGCCACCCGTTACAAACGGATAGGTGCCTTCCAGAATCAAACAAACATCGGCGTGTTTACGCATCGAATTAGCTCCTTATTTTTTCTGTATTCGCTCCGCTTTTTTTGAGGTTTGCTCTGTGCTTTTTTGAATTCGCTCCGCGCTAGCGCGACCGCTCATTCTAATACACAACCACTCACTCAAAACCGCAACCGCTCATACTGTTATGCTCTTGCCCACAACCCAACGGATTCACGAACTTCCGTCGGTAAGGACTCATTATCAATCACGCTACGGCCATATTCACGCGCCACACGGCGCAGCTCGTTATAATCACCCTGGCGATACAAACATTCGATGTACCACAAGATCATGGTTTTCATTTTCCATCCACGATCCAGCGCGTGACGGAACCATTCAGCGGCTTCATCCCACTTTTGGCTGCGGAATAATAAGCGGCCAATCGCCGCCCACGCTTGCGTACTGTTTGGATCATATTGCAAATAGGACTTATAGGTTTCAATGGCTTTTTCGCGGTTGAGCAATTCACGCTCGGCATCCAACATACCGGTATAGGCATAATCATCATAAAATTTCGCCATGGCAAATTGCAGGTGCAAATTATTAGGCTCTTTCACTTTAGCGCGCTCAATTTTTTCAAGCTGTGTCATAAAATGCGATTCAATCTTGGCAACTGAAGTGGCCGCTTGCACACGAATCGCGTTGCTAGGATCGCGCAGCGCAAGGTGAAAAGCGGGAGCCAGACGCGGATGGAATTTCATGGTCATTTTGCTAAGTGCGCGGCGCTTTTGTTCTTCCGAACCCAACTGCATCACATCGATGAATGGCATCACACCATAGGACGTTGGATTTTCATCAATGCCCACAACAATGTTATTAAACACATCCTCAGAATCAGTCGTGGTATCGGCTGGAAAAATCAGCGAAAACCACTCTTTGAAGCTCAATGCTTTCTGGCGGAAAATACTATACATCACCAAACTGAAAAGCGAACCTGCGGCACCAAAAACTCCAGTAACAGCGCTTGTTGCCGCTAGCAGCGCGATGAACGGAACATCCATCCCCGCTTTATATTGGCCGTAAGCCCACATACACGTTACACCCGCCACCACAATGTGTGCAAGAATAGGGATACCCACCCAAATTTCCGTATAGACCGCCAAATATAAAATGGCGGCATGCAACACCGTGAGCACAAGTGCTGCGGCCACAAACATCCCTGTGTTTGGGCTGGCACGATCGGCCATCTGCGAATCGTGAATATCTTCAGGGCGAAGAACATCCTCGACAATCTGATCATAATCCAGATGTAGCTGTTTCATTACGCGGCCTCGTGAATAGCTTGTACGATGTAAGAGAAGTTTGAATCACCGTGCTGACGCAACTGCTTATCCAAATCTTTAGCAATTTTATCACGCACAATGTTGGCGCCTTGCTTCGAGGTTGCGGGTAGCAGAATCGAATATTCTTCACCTGTGGTTTGATATTCAAATGCCAAATCGATGCTGCGAAGTGCATTTTTCACCGATGTTGAAAGTTGACGCGCCACAATCAAACGATCTGATTCGTTGAGTTTATTTGCGTTATTCAAACGCACCACCACCATGCTCAGATCGAAGCCAACGCGTTTGGCAAGGCTTCCCAAATAATCGCTTTGGCGTTTGAAGAAGTTATAGGTCATCAGATTATGCTCAGGGTTAATTACGCTGTCTTGCTTGACCGCTTGATAGTTTTGAGCATTTTTAAGCGATGTTCCAACCCAATCACACAGGGCCTTAAACGTCTCAATCGTGTTGAGATTCATGTTCACAAAATCCATCATCTCTACTTTGAGCATCCCAATCATTTGGCCGCTTTCCGCATCCGTAATGGGGCCTGCCAACATGCCTTGGCGATCCAGCTGAACTTCCTGATCTTGGTTTGCGGCGCAAATAGTTTTCTGTTGCCCAATCACCGCTTGATAAAGCGGGCTATAAGAATCAAATTCTTGTGCGTAATGATCGCTCTGGTTCCAACCATGCAAAATGGTCGCACTTAGTTTATTATCCGAAAGCGTAAAGACCGAGAATTTTCTAGGATTCAAAATGGCGGCAACCAATTCTTCAACACCGCTTAGCACATCTTTAGGGTTCAGCGTTTCAATCGCTTTGGCAGCTTTATAGGCTTGCACCGATGATGTTAAACGTCCCGCAATTTGTGTTTCCAAATCTTCTTTTCGGGTTTTCACAAAGTTGTAAGACTTGGTAATGGTGTCCTCGCGCTCACGCGATTCGGTCAGATCCGTATCCAAACGCACCACTTTGCGCAAATGGCGCTCGGTGAACACACCCGCTGCCAAACCAAATGCCGCCCACAAAATGGGGTTAAGCAAAATTTCATAATAATGGGTGAACACATCCACATCTTCAGCGCGATCAGGCCATCCGCCCATCACATACACGACCGAACACGCAAACGCTGCCATCAGCGCTTCGTTCGCGCCATATTGCGCCGCAATCAAAATCACAATCACCCAAAATGGATGCGGATTCACATCCCAGAACATATTTCCATGGGCAAAAACCTGATCGATCACGACCAATAAAACCAGTCCTAAGAGAATCTCGATCAATGCTGAAAATCTCAGACCAAAAACATTTCGTTGTGTGCTCATGTGACGTCTTCCTTATTAAAATTTATATTTCAAATGACCGCCAACGGTCGTGGCATTCTGGTTGGTATCACGTGTTTCCAGACCGTAGCGTGCACGCACTTGTGCTTCCACATCTTCTCCTAAATCCTGTGTGATATTTCCTTCCACTTGTGGCCCATGATCGCCCAAACGATCCACCGCATAACCCGCCACCAGATTGGCTTTGGTGCTATCGGTAATGGGTTGCGAAATAATACCGGAAAGGAAATGAATCTCGCGTGAATTGACAGGCAGTGGGCTGTATCTATCGCCATTACCAAGTGGGCGATAATTTTTATCAATCACATATTCACCGTCAAAGCCATAACCCACGCCAAGATACGGGTTTTGCGGGCGAATTTGCTGCACCACATTGGCGCGCACCAGTGCGGTCGTTGCCACATCATCATCAATTTCAATGTTGTAACGGTTAGCCGAAACTTCCGCTGATATCGTGGTTTCGGGCGTGATGTTGCCGACATGTTTGATACCCACACGATCACGCGTGGTTTGTTCGGCTACCGCTTCTACAAAATCCCAATAAGGACGCTTATATTCAACCAATGCTTCACTGCGGCCCAGCGGATTATTGAAAGCATAATAGACACCAGCACCCGCCGTATCGTTGTTAGCAAACACCGAACCTTGCAGACGGTCACCATTATTTAAATAATAGGCACCGAACACTTCACCGCGCTGCCTTGAATAATCGTAATCGCCAATTTGACCATCGAATCCACGGCGGGTTCCCGCTGTTTCCAATTCATCATTTTGAACATTAATACCAACTTCAAAACGGTTAGTCACTTTAGCGGACCCACTGATACTGGTGA
>JAKFUW010000014.1 GCA_021732545.1 Alphaproteobacteria bacterium
ATATAATGATTGTTCCAAAGCTTCGCGGTGACGTTCGCGGGTGATCATCGGGCTTTGTGAAGGCGTAATCCGCTGCGTGATGATTTGAGTAAGCGTGCTGATGAGTGATTGAATGGTTTCGGGCTGGTGAATGCTGACCAATAATGGGTCATGATTCAAGATCATTTCGGATTTAAAACCAGGTAAAATCTGATCGCATTTGGTGAGAATAACAAGGGTATTTTCATCGATTAAATGAAGTGTTTGGCTATCCAGTTTCGGATACGAAATAATATCAAATAAAGCAAGCTTTAGGTCGGCTTGCGATGCCTTGAGATGGGTGCGGCGGATGCCCTCTTGTTCGATGAAATCAGACGTTTCGCGAAGCCCTGCTGTATCAGTTAGGGTCACGGTGAAGCCTCCAAGCTCCAAATGGACGTCGATGGTGTCGCGGGTGGTGCCCGCTTGGTCGGAAACGATGGCGACATCTTGTTTGGCCAGTGCATTGAGCAGACTGGACTTGCCTGCATTAGGTGCACCGATGATGACCACGCGTACACCGTCACGGACGATTTGTGCTTGACGGCCATCGGCCAACAATCCAGCAATTCGTGCACAAATCGAATGGATGTGAGTGCGTGCTTCATCGATGACATCAGGTGGAATCTCTTCATCGGGAAAATCGATATAGGCTTCCATCATCGCCATGGCATGCACCATATCGGCGCGCAGTGAATCGTAATTTTGTGCAACATTGCCTTGCATGAGAGTCAGTGCTTGGCGATGTTGCGACGCAGTTTGGGCGTCGATTAAATCGGCGAGGCCTTCAACTTCTATCAGATTCATTTTTCCATGTAACAATGCACGTTTCGAAAATTCTCCGGCCAATGCCATGCGACATTGCGGATGCTGGTTGATGACCTGCATCAACGTACGAATCACCACCGCGCTGCCGTGGCATTGAATTTCCAGCACGTCTTCGCCAGTGAAGCTGTGGGGAGCGGGAAAATAAAGCAGCAAGGCTTGGTCGATCAATGCGTGCGTTTCAGGATGATACAATGAGGCAAGGGTGGCGATTCGCGGGGCAGGGCAGGCAGCAACACCAAGCCATGCAGGGATGTGCGCGGCAGCAGCGCCCGATACACGCAAGATGGCAACGCCCGCACGCCCCGATGCGCTGGCGAGTGCCACAATGGTATGGCGGGCACAGGCGGGGGAATTTGTGGCATCAAGCGTAGACATTTGATTGATTCTCGTTGGATTTACACGTGCGTTTGAGTAGGTATAATAAAACTATCATTAACGAAAGCAAATCATGACCTACGCGATTGTGATTCATGAACCCGGTGGGCCTGAGGCCTTGCAGTGGCAGGAAGTGGCAATGCCGCAGCCGCAAGGTGATCAGGTGTTGATCCGCCAGATTGCGGTGGGCTTAAACTTCATCGATGTCTATCACCGAATGGGCTATTATAAGCTCAAACAACTGCCCGCCATTATCGGCTCGGAAGGGGCAGGGGAAGTGGTTGCCGTGGGGCCCGATTGCCAGCTGGGTTACGTGCCAGGCCAGCGCGTGTGCTATGCGGGAGGGCCGATGGGTGGCTATGCCCAACACCGCGTGATTCCGGAACGCTGGTTGGTTGGTATCCCTGATAATTTATCGTTTGAGTTGGCGGCAGGGGTGATGGCCAAAGGCTTGACTGCGCATTATCTGCTCAAACGCACCTTTTATGTGGATCCCAATACCACCATGCTGGTGCATGCCGCTGCGGGCGGCGTGGGGCTGCTGTTGTGCCAGTGGGGAAAAATATTAGGAGCGACCGTGATTGGTACGGTCGGCAGCGACGAAAAGGCCGAGCTTGCGCGCAAGAATGGCTGCGAATATCCGATCAATTATAACACGGAAGATTTTGTAGAGCGCGTGCGCGATGTTACTGGCGGGCGCAAATGCAATGTGGTCTATGATTCGGTGGGGGCGGATACCTTCATGCGCTCACTTGATTGCCTGATGAATTTTGGTTTAATGGTGAGCTATGGCCAATCATCAGGGCCAGCTCCCGCGATTGACATGGGCGAGCTGCAAAAGCGCGGATCGCTATTTTGCACGCGCCCGAGCCTCGAGCATTATATTCAAGACCCGACCGAATATATCATCGGCGCTACCGCCATTTTGCAGCTGGTGGCCGAGGGAAAGGTTCGTGTGAATGTGAAGCAGAGTTATTATCTCAAAGATGCCGCCCGCGCCCACGCCGACCTTGAAGCACGCAAAACCACGGGCGCGACGATTTTCTTTACGGAGGCGTGAAATCCCACACCATTCATTTAAAGTAGCTCCTTTTAATCTTGATTGTGACATTAAAAGGTGCTACTTTAAATACAGATGAAGGTAACATTTGATCCAGCAAAGAGTCAGGCAAATATCGCCAAGCGAAACCTCTCCTTTGAGCGTGCTGCGCAGATGGACTTTGTCAATGCCGTGCATTTGATCGATGACCGAAACGATTATGGTGAAGTCAGGCGTATTGCCGTTGGTCATCTCGATGATAGGCTGCATGTTTTATGTTATACATGGCGAGCAAACTTCATGCATGTGATCAGCTTTCGCAAAGCAAACCAAAAAGAAGCGAGGAAATATGGCAAACCACACAAAACCACTCACCACTAAAGCAGGGCAGGTGCGTGAACTGACCGCTCAAGATTTTGATACAGCCATGCGTTTTTCTGATCTGCCAGAGGAATTGCAGAAGGGGTTAATGTCGCTCAAAAAGCGTGGTCGTCCTGCAGTGGCGGCACCAAAAAAAGTGAAGAGTTTTAAATTATATCCTGATCTGATTGAAGCGATCACGTCGTCGGGTAAAGGTTATAATGCGCGTGTGGAAGCGGTGCTACGCGCAGCGCTTGTTGAAGGGCGGCTGTAGTTTTATCTCGCCAGTGCTATCTTTGCCCAAAACCACGGGCGAGACGTTCTTCTTTACGCAAGCGTGAGCCTTGCAAATGATTCATCTTTGAGGCATACTACCCTTATGGCTGATTCTGTAACGAATGAACTGATTTACGAAGTGCTCAAAGATGTGCGTGAAAATCAATATCACACGCACCGCAAAATCTCGTTTATTGAAGATGAGTTAAAATCGCACCGCGCTCATGCCCATGCAATGCAGGAAGACATTAACAACATCCAGTTTAAACTGCGCGACATCGAAACCGAATTTGACCGTATGCGGGTGCGGTTTGGCTTGATTGATCCTGCGCACTGAACCGGATACCGGTGTTGCTTCGCAAACCGGTATGACAGCCCTTACATTACACGCCGCGGGGGGGCGAATCACCCCATCGCAGCGGAAATCAGCGCTTTGGTGTAGTCGTGCTGCGGGGATTGGAAAAGCAATTCGGTGGGTTGATGTTCAACCAGCTGTCCGGATTTCAGCACGACGACCTCGTGGCAGATGGCGCGGATGACGCGCAGATCGTGGCTGATGAATAAATAAGACAATCCGTCGTGCGCTTGGAACTGTTTAAGCAGATCGAGAATTTGCGATTGCACGGTGAGATCGAGCGCGGAGGTCGGTTCATCCAGCACCACGAGTGCGGGTTTTAAAATCATCGCGCGGGCAATGTTGATGCGCTGGCGCTGCCCGCCTGAGAATTCATGCGGGTAGCGGTTGGCCATTGCGGCCTCTAGCCCGACACGCTCAAGGATGCTTGCAACGGCCTCATCGCGTTGCGCGAGGGTTTGGGCAGGGGCATGCACACGCAAGCCCTCTGCGATGCTCTGGCCCACGCTCATGCGCGGATTGAGGCTGGAAAGCGGGTCTTGAAACACAATCTGCATCGAGCGGCGCAAGGGACGCATCGCCTTCTTGCCTTTTGTATCCAAATGCTCATCCATAAAGATGATTTTGCCCTCACTGTGTATCAAACGGATGAGAGCCAACCCCAGACTGGTCTTTCCAGAGCCAGATTCGCCCACAATGCCGATGGATTGTCTCGATTTTAGCGACAATGAGAGATTTTCGACCGCCGTGAAGGATGCACTGACCTTGCCCCAGATATTTTTGCGGGTGGTAAAGCTTACTTTTAGCTGCTCGCAGCGCAGGAGTTCTTTGGTATCAGCGGGCAGCGCCACGGCGTGGCCACGTGGTTGCGAGGCCAGCAGCGTTTGGGTGTAAATGTGTTTGGGGTTAGCAAATACTTCGCGTGTGTCGCCACTTTCAACGATAGAGCCTTGCTGCATGATCGCCACGCGCTCGGCACGTTTTTGCACGAGGGTGAGATCGTGAGTGATAAGCAGCACCGCAAGCCCAAGCCGCGTTTGCAGGTCTTTGAGTGTATCGAGAATCTGCGTTTGCAGCGAGACATCGAGCGCGGTGGTGGGTTCATCGGCGATGAGAATATCCGGGCGGTTGGCAATCGCCATCGCAATCATCACCCGTTGGCGCTGCCCGCCGGAAAGCTGATGCGGATAGGCGCTCATGCGCGTGGCAAATTCGGCCAAACCCACTTCGGCCAGCAACTCGGTCATGCGGGCATGGAGTGCGGATTTATCGAGCTTTTGGTGCAGCAAAATGGATTCGGAAAGCTGGCGGCCAATAGTATGCAGCGGATTGAGCGCACTCATCGGTTCTTGGAAGATCATCCCAAAACGCCGTCCACGCAAAGCCTGCATGGCGGGCTCGGTAGCTTCCAGCAGATTGGTGCCATCCCACATGATTTCACCGCTGATACGCGCATTGCCGCCAAGCAAGCGCATGATGGCGAGCGCGGTCACCGATTTTCCTGAACCTGATTCACCCACAATCGCGAGCATCTGCCCGCGCTCTAAGTTCAGGTTGATGCCGCGCACGGCGTGCACCGGATTGGCGCCGTCGAAATGGATATGTAAATCGCGGATGGCAAGCAGGCTCATGTGCTTATCTGGTATTCGCTCTGTGCTAACACAACCGCTCATACCGCCCCCTTTTTGAATATTTTGCGCGGATCAAACGCATCGCGGATGGCTTCGCCGATGAAAATCAGCAAACTCAACATGATGGCCAGCACCAGAAAGCCGATCAGCCCAATCCACGGCGCTTGCGGATTGTCTTTGCCTTGCGAGAGCAGTTCACCCAGTGAGGGCGAACCCGCAGGCAAGCCAAAGCCCAGAAAATCGAGCGAGGTCAGCGTGGTGACCGCGCCGCACAAAATAAACGGCACAAACGTAAACACCGAAACCAAGCTATTAGGCAGCACATGGCGCCAGATGATGGCGGGCTCCGACACGCCAAGTGCTTTGGCGGCGCGCACATAATCGAAGTTGCGCGCACGCAGAAATTCGGCGCGCACGAGATCGACCAGATGCATCCATGAGAACAAACACATCAGACCCAGCAGCCACCAGAAACTAGGCTCCACAACGCTTGCCAGAATAATCAGCAGATAGAGCACGGGCATGCCTTGCCAGATTTCGATGAAGCGCTGCAAAATGAGATCTGTCATCCCGCCAAAATATCCTTGAATGGCACCGAGGAAAATACCGATGACGCTGGAGATAAACGTCAGCGCCAGCGCAAACAAAATCGAGAGCCGAAAGCCATACATGACGCGTGCTATAATATCGC
>JAKFUW010000111.1 GCA_021732545.1 Alphaproteobacteria bacterium
CCATAACGCGCTTGCATTTTCCGAGCACGTATTTCTAATATTTTTTGAAAATCATCCAACTCTCTGGATTGCTGCGTTAAATCAGCGCGCGCCTGTTGAGCCGAAGCTAATACTCCCAATACTATCTCTACAGGCCGTTTCATAATTTTAATCGCCAATCAAAAAACACAATCAAGCCATGATTTAAGTGGCAAGACACAATGTGATTTTAATATAAAAGTATGACAGTTTAATGACTACAACGGCAAATTATCATGTTTCTTCCACGGATTCTCCAACTGCTTGGATTTGAGCATATCCAGCGTGCGGCACAAGCGCCAGCGGGTGTTTTGCGGGCGAATAATATCATCCAAATAACCCCGCGCGGCAGCTGAAAAAGGCGACGCAAACTGATCGCGATACGCTTCCACTTGCGCGGTTTTTTCAAGATCCGAATTGAGCTTACCTTTGAACAACACTTCCACTGCACCTTCTGGCCCCATCACCGCGATTTCGGCGGTCGGCCACGCATAATTAATATCGCCGCGCAGATGTTTGGATGACATCACAATATATGCGCCACCATAGGCTTTGCGGGTGATAATGGTGATTTTGGGAACGGTCGCTTCCGCGTAAGCATAGAGCAACTTTGCGCCATGTTTGATGATGCCATTATGCTCTTGCGCGGTGCCGGGCAAGAATCCGGGCACATCAACCAAGCTCACAATCGGGATGCTGAACGCATCGCAAAAGCGGATGAAGCGTGCGGCCTTGCGTGAGGCATCGATGTCGAGGCACCCTGCCATCTCCATCGGCTGATTGGCGACAAAGCCCACGGTGCTTCCTTGCATGCGGCCAAAGCCGATGATGATGTTGCGCGCAAAATCGGGCGCCATTTCAAAGAAATCGCCTTCATCGACAATTTTCGCAATCAGCTCATACATATTATAGGGCTTATTGGAATTATCGGGCACGAGTGTGTTGAGCGACATTTCCACGCGGTCAGCCGGATCATCGGTTTCCCACACGGGTGGTTTTTCGCGGTTATTAAGCGGCAAAAAGTTAAACAAGCGGCGCACCTGAAGCAACGCTTCGATGTCGTTGTTAAAGGCTAAATCCGCTACGCCGGTGTGCTTGGAATGGACATTCGCACCACCCAATTCCTCTTGCGTGATGTCTTCATGCGTCACGGTTTTGACCACATCGGGGCCCGTCACAAACATGTAAGAGGAATTGCGAACCATCACCGTAAAATCGGTGAGCGCAGGAGAATACACCGCGCCACCCGCACATGGCCCCATGATGAGCGATAGCTGCGGAATCACGCCGGAAGCGAGCACATTGCGCTGAAAAATTTCGGCAAATCCTGAGAGCGAATCGACGCCTTCTTGAATGCGCGCACCACCCGAATCATTGATGCCAATAATGGGCGCACCCATCTTCATCGCCATGTCTTGAATTTTGCAAATTTTCTTCGCGTTGGTCTCCGAAAGCGAGCCACCAAGCACCGTAAAATCCTGGGAGTAAATATAGACCAAACGGCCATTAATGGTGCCATGCCCCGTTACCACGCCATCGCCTGGCACTTTTTTATCGGCCATGCCAAAGTTGGTGCAACGATGCTCCATAAACATATCATATTCTTCGAACGAATCGGGATCGACCAGCACCTCGATGCGTTCGCGTGCGGTGAGTTTGCCGCGCTCATGCTGGCCGTCAATCCGCGCCTGACCGCCACCCATGCGGGCTTGATCGCGTTGTTTTTCGAGTTCTTTGATAACGGTTAGTGAATCCATGTTTTTCCTCTCTTTTGCTCCCCCCTTGAGGGGGAGCAGACGAAGCAAGGCTTCTAAGCCGCAGCTGAGTCGTGGGGGGATACCCCCCACGGCGCGAACGGCGCTGATCGCTTGTTCTTGCCTGCTCCCCCTCAAGGGGGGAGCGATATTAAATAAGTCGCAACCTAGCAAACCCTAAGCGCTTGGCCAAGCATTAAAAGCACCTTGGCAAGAGCGTGTGTAGATTGCGCTTTTGCGGAGAGCACCGCCGCTGCTTGTTCGTCCACACCCCAATGGGTTGCTTGAAACTGTTCTTCCAATTGCGAGGCGGCAATCGCAGCCTGCGCATCGATCGCATCTTCGCGCAATGCAATCGCCAACCACACCGACCCCAGCAACGGCACCAGCTGCCCCATCACCACCAGCGCCATGTGATCGAGCGAGGCGAGATAATGCACCGCCACTTTATGCGCCTGCGGCGATTGCGCAATCGGTATCACTTGGTCGGTAGTGAGCAGCGTCACATCAAAACGCGTGCGCACCCAATCTAGCACCGGTTGCCAATGCTGCGTTTGCAGCGCTTGCAGGCGTGCATCAATGCCCCAATAGCACAGCATATCGGTATCGACATAAGCGGCTAAATCCGCACGCAAGGTTTGCGCTTCATCGTCACGCAAGGTTTGCCCGCCGCCGATCAAACGCGTCACCGGTAGCTGGTTCCAGTCGATGCGTTCGCCTTGTGATTCCCACTCTTGCTGCATGGCCTGAGCGAGCGCGATATTCGGTGCGGTGATCACATGGCCACCCGGTGTTTTAATCGGCTTTCCACCCCGCAGAATATGAAAGCCAAACCCGCTGGGTTCGTATGTGACGGTTTTAAAGAAGCGTTTCATTTGACCATTCTCCCTGCCCTTGCGTGAAAGAACCCTCTCCCTCTGGGAGAGGGCAGGGTGAGGGTGGCTGCTTGCGCCAACTGAGCTTTATGGCAACCCCCACCTAACCTCCCCCATAGGGGGGGAGGAATATCTCGAACCCATCGCTCACGAATATTCCAGCCCCAGCAGTTTAAAACTTTTCTTCATGTGCGAGGCAAGCGGCGCCACAATATCCAGCCCGCCATATAAGTGCGGCACGATGAGTTGTCGCGCATGAAGGTGCAGCTGCTTGGGCAAATCGAGCCCATCGATAAAGGCTTTGCCGCCGCCATATTTTCCATCGCCCAAAATCGGCGTACCAAGCTCTGCCATATGCACGCGAAGCTGGTGTGTGCGGCCTGTGATGGGTTTGAGTTCCACCAGCGCCATGCGCTTGGCCAGCGGCTCAATAATCCGGTAATGGGTGATGGCGTTTTTGCCCTCATCATCCACCGCCATTTTCTCATATTCCTCGCCCGATTTTTGCATGCCGCTTTCAATTTCGCCCTCGTAAGCAGCAGGCACGCCAACAATCAGCGCCCAATAGATTTTCTGGATTTTTTTGGTGGCCAGCGCCTTGCTGATGTCGGCAGCAGCCTTGGTGGAGCGCGCGAGCAGCATCACGCCGCTGGTGTCTTTATCCAGCCTGTGCACCAATTTCGGGCGATTCGTCAGATCAAATCTCAACGCATCCAAGCGCCCATCCACATGATCTTTCACGCCGGAACCGCCTTGCACCGCAATGCCTGCGGGCTTGTTGATGGCGATGCAATGCGCATTCTTCCAGATCACCCAGCTTTGGGTTTCACGCATCATATCTTCAGTGAGGCCTTGAAGCGGTTTGGGTTGTTTGGCGGTGGCCGCTGCCACATTTAAATCAATGAATTTAATGATGAGTTCTTGCCCCGATTGTACCACATCATCGGGCTTGGCTTTTTTGCCATCCAACCGAATTAAACCTTTGCGCGATGCCTTCTGAATTTCACCGTGCGAGACACCCGGCGCATGGCGCTTAAACCAGCGGTCAATTCGTATGCCGTCATCATCGGTATGAATAATAAATTGATTGATGATGGTCATAATAACTTATTCCTTTTTGTCACTCCGGCGAAGGCCGGAATCCATGTCTTCGTTTGACTGGATACCAGCCTTCGCTGGTATGACAGTATGGCGTTTATCGCGCAGTTTTTCCCAATAGTCTAACCGCTTTTGAATGTCGCGTTCAAAGCCACGCTCGACGGGTTTATAAAAATGTTCACGCGCCATGGAATCCGGAAAATAATTCTGTCCCGAAAAGCCATCCTCCGCATCATGATCATACGCATAGCCCGCGCCATAGCCAGCGTCTTTCATCAAGGCCGTTGGTGCATTTAAAATGTGCGCAGGCGGCATCAGCGAGCCATGAATACGCGCGGCTTTTGCGGCAGCTTTGTGCGCCACATATTGTGCGTTCGATTTGGGCGCGGTGGCTAAATAAATCACCGATTGCGCCAGCGCCAAATCGCCCTCGGGCGAGCCTAAAAATTCGTATGCTTCGCGTGCAGCATTGGCTTGCACCAGCGCTTGCGGGTCGGCCATGCCGATATCCTCGACCGCAAAGCGCACCAATCTTCGCGCAATATAAAGCGGTGCTTCGCCGCCTGCCAGCATCCGAGCAAACCAATAAAGTGCGGCGTCCACATCCGAACCACGCAAGCTTTTATGCAGCGCACTAATCAGATTATAATGGCTGTCTTGATGCTTGTCATAGACTGGTGCGCGTTGTTGCACCAATGCGCTTAATGCGGCAACATCGAGCATGGTTTTAGGTGCAGATTGCTGCACAATTTCTACTAAGTTTAAAAGGTAACGCCCGTCGCCATCGGCCATGTGCATGAGGGCGAGTAACGCGCCATCATCGAGCGGTAATGGCGTACCTAAATGCTGCGCGGCTTGGCTGATTAATTGCTGCATCTGTGATTCATTCAAGCGCTGCAAAATCAGCACTTGCGCGCGTGACAATAATGCCGAATTTAATTCAAATGATGGGTTCTCAGTCGTCGCACCAATTAAAATAATCGTGCCATTTTCCATCACGGGTAAAAACGCATCTTGCTGCGCGCGGTTGAAGCGATGAATCTCATCGACAAACAGCAAGGTGCGCTCGCCAATTTCAAGCCTAGCTGCGGCGCGCTCAAACACTTTTTTCAAATCCGCAACGCCCGATGATACCGCCGATAATGTCTCCATCGCATAGCCAGAACTTTGCGAAAGCAACCGCGCCAAGGTGGTCTTGCCACAACCAGGCGGCCCCCAGAAAATCACACTACGATAATGACCACTCGTAACCATCCGCGTGAGTGCGCCACCCTCGCCCACCAGCGCTTCTTGCCCCACCACATCAGCAAAGGATTGTGGGCGCAAACGCTCGGCCAAAGGCAGATGTGCATCATCACTAAAAAGTGCTTTTTGCCGGGGTGCGTTCATGGCATCACCGCAAGCCCAAAACGCTCACCGCCACGGTTAAATTCAATCTTCCATTGTGCGGTATTTTGCTGCAACAATTCCTGCAATTGCGCGACTGATGTGATCGCCACGCCGTTGACGCTTTCGATCACATCGCCCACCTGCAGTTTGGGATGATGCGACCTAGTTATCACCACCTGCGATCTATCATGATCGGCCACAAATAATTCGCGCAACGGGTGATTGCCTTGTAACTGCGTAACATGTTGCATGGGTAATTCCTTGGATTGAATGGATGGCGCACATCCAACGATTGTCACGAGTGCAAATATTGTAACCGCATAATGGATTATGTTCATAATTTTTGTCATGCCGCATTTATTGCGGCATCTCCATCAATATTTCACCAGAT
>JAKFUW010000024.1 GCA_021732545.1 Alphaproteobacteria bacterium
TTGCGCCTGCTTTAATATCGTCATGATCTGAGAGTCCGTAAATCGTTGATGCTTCATCGTAAAATCTCCTCTTCGTTAAGATAAAAAATTCTACTCAAAACTACCCCTAATTTATGGGGGGATTACCTGGGTACTTCCACGCCCGATTCTTGCTATCGTCATTAAATCTTTATATAATGATGTTATAGTTTTACGTTATGACAACTATTTCACAATTAATTCAAAGATTAATACAAGAAGGTGTTGCTCAAAATAATTGGACAATCTCTCAGCTAACTTCCAAACAAAATGCCGTTTTTCTGATTTCCAGCCAACTTAATGAATATGGCATTACATCGGTTGCCCCAAAAACGATGGGGGGAAGCATGTCTCTGGTAGTGGAACTACCAGAAAGAAATCAAGTCTTGCGTATTGTAGATTCAAAAAAGGAACGTTCCCCTGCTGGTCATCCATTGATGCTACAACCCGATCATGATCTTGGAGAGATAGATGGTTTTAGAGTACAAATTTTTCCAAAGGTAAAATTACTGTCTCAAGCCATTGAAGATGGATCAATCAGCAAAAAGGAGGCGCTGAAGAAAATAATAGGCTTGGTGGATGCATTTTTGGCAAGAGAAGAGTTGTTCTGGGATGTTCGCGTGCCAAATATATGTGTTACGGCTGAAAATGAACTCAAACTGCTTGATCCTGGATCAGTCTGTCCAATATCCGAGCGTTATGATGGACTTATTGGCAATGACACCCACACAAATGACGACAAATTTAAAAAGAACATCGCTTATTTATGTGAGGAATTAGGGGAATGGACTCCGGCTGTTAATAGACAACAAATCAAGCAGGAAGCAAAACTCACTTCAAAATCTGCAGGCCTCTAATCAAACCGTTTCCAAAGCTGGGTGGGCACTTCCACGCCCGATTCTTGCTCGAGCAATTCCAGCCGTTCACCATCCCATTGATGGCGCAGAAAATTCACCTGATAGCCCACTTCGCCCTTAATCCACACATCAAAGAAAGGCAGCTGGCCATAGTCTTGCTTAATGCGATATTCATAAACAAAACCACTGAATGCCTTATCAAGCGTGCCTTTTTCGTTGGAAAGATAGAGATAGAGCGGCTTTCCCGAACTACTATTGAACATATTATTGGTCTGATTGCCGCATTTATAGCCGCGCCCATCGAGCAGATAATCGGGGCGTTTATCGCCGTTAAAATCGGCCTGATCGATATAGGCTTCATCGAAGAAGAATTTTTCCCCAAGGCCACGGCACATTTCGCGCGCATATTCCACTTCGTATCGCACTTCAGCGGGCAATTTCGCTTTCACCTCAACCGGTTTTTCCACATTGGTGATAATGCTAGGGGCACGCAGCGATGCAACGAGTAATAAAGTGGCGACAGAGATCATGGGGATTTCCTAAAAGTCATTAAACACAGTATAACGATTTTTTAAGCGCGCGCCAACTTAAACAGCGGTCGCCGCATACAGCGCAATGGCCGCCGCGTTAGATACATTCAAACTTTCCATCAATGGCGCAATGGGAATGGATACGAGCACATCGCAGCCTTGCGCACTCAAGCGCCGCAAACCCTTACCTTCTGCGCCCATCACCACGCATAGCGGTTTATAATCTTTGAGTTTACTCACGCAATCTCGCGCTCCGCCATCTAAACCCGCTATCCAATAGCCTTGCGACTTGAGCTCTTTCATGGTGTGCGCAAGGTTCGTCACCCGCACCATCGGCACCAGGTCGAGCGCGCCGCACGCGGCCTTGGCCATCGCAGCGGTTTCTGGTGGAGCATGGTCTTTGGGCACCAACACGGCGGATACCCCAAAGGCTGCAGCGGTTCGCAACATGGCGCCCACATTATGCGGATCGGTCACTTGATCGAGCATGAGGATCAGTTGATTTTCTGCTGCGTTTGGCATCCAGTGACCTGCATCCAGCGGCAGCACTTCGCACGCAATCCCCTGATGCACAGCGCCTTCGGGCAGCAAACGGTGCAGGCGCTCTGAATCTACTTCTTCCCACGGATGGCGCGTGGATTGAAGCTGAAAATGGGCATTGGCCGCGCGCGTGACGACTATTTTTTTGATGTCGCGATCAGGGTTTTGCATCGCCGCTTCGCACGCATGAGTGCCATACATCCAATAGCTTCCACCGCTGCGCGCACGATTGGGAGATTGTTTTTTATCAAGGCGCGGGCGGGCCATTATACCGGATCCTGATGCAACATAATATCACTGCCTGGAAAAAGCGCTTCCAGTTCTTTTTCCAGCCCTTCGGCAATATCATGGGCTTGTAAAAAGCTTAAAGTCCGGTCAAGCTCAATATGCATTTGAATAAAGGCTTTCAACCCTGAATAACGCGTTTTAAGCTGATGATAACCCCGAATATCGGGATAATCTTTCAGCAACGCATGGATTTTTTCTTTTTCGCTATCTGGCATTTCGCGGTTCATCAAATTATTAAATCCGCGCTGCCCCACCTCCCACGCTTCTTTCATAATATACATGGCAATCACCATCGCCATCACGGGGTCCAGCCATTGGATACCCAGATATTTGAGCGCCAGAAGCGACACAATCACGCTCACATACATCAGCAAATCGCCCAGATAATGTAGCGAATCGGATTTCACAATGAGCGAGCCCGTTTGGCGGAATACATGGCGCTGATACATCACCAACCCGAAAGTGAGAATCAGCGAAAACACCATCACATTGATCCCCGCTTGCGGCGAGCTGGCCGTGTGGCCTTCAATCAGTGTGATTACCGCTTGGCCCACCACAAACAACATCGAGCCGCAAATAAAGGCAAATTGCCCCAACGCCATAATATCTTCGATGCTGCTATGGCCAAAGCGATGGTCGTCATCGGCAGGTTTAATCGCATAGCGAATCGCAAAAAAGTTGATCGAAGACACAATCAAATCAAACAGCGAATCAGCCAGTGACGACATTAAACTCACCGCATCCGTCACCCACCACGCCCACATTTTGGCGATCAGCAACACCAGCGCCACGCTCACCGATGCCCACGCCACGCGCTTTAAAAGGCGGTCGATGTGGGGGGTGGTAGCAGCAGGCGGCGCTGCATGTACGTGATGATGACCCATAAACCTAGCTTGTGCGTTGACAATGGCGTCCTTATACAGTAGCACCTAGCGCGTTGTCACCTGATAAGGTTACGATATGTGGAGGGGTGGCCGAGCGGTCAATGGCAACAGACTGTAAATCTGTCGGGTTTTCCCTACGTTGGTTCAAATCCAACTCCCTCCACCACCTTATTCTCCTTGCAATATAATATGTTATGATGATATTTTGTGCGCCGCAGTGGCGGATATCCTGCTATAGAAGTTGACCACGCAGGCGCATGAATGCACCTTTCTGGAGGCTCTTTCTCAAAATATCTCTGAGGGGCGTTTTTTAAACCGTGAGAAGCTTGTCAAAAGTATTTTCTGAGACTGATGAAAATAAAAATCTTCGCTTAGCACTTGAGAAACTCAAGAGGCGAAACTTTCTCGAAGACCGCTCTATTAGACCGCTCTATTAGAAAAGGTAAAGACTACTTTCGCCGATATGTTCTGAAACACAGATACTTATACGCATATCGGGCGTTTTCACAGACGTTTCCAGATGCTGTTAGGCCGCCATTTGATTGACGCACAGTTTTTCTTGTCCGTCTTCTTACGTTTGTGTGTGAGATAAAAACCCTACAACATAACTCTGGACTTAATGTGGACTTAAGGCTTATGATTTTGCCACCTAAAAGCTAGCGGATACCCGCTAACCTGTTGAGAGAAATGGTGCCGATGAGAAGAATCGAACTTCCGACCCCGTCATTACCAATGACGTGCTCTACCACTGAGCTACATCGGCACATCACCGCATAAAGCGCGGATGAAAAGCGAACGACTTGATGCCACAGACGAGCGCGCGACGCAAGCATTGTTTATGCACGGCCAAAAAGGTGGCGCAATGGCTTGGGAGCAGCGCACACAAACATCTGCTCGCTTTTAGGCCAAAAACTGTGTAGGATGTTGAAAAATGAGGCAAACAGACATGGCAGCATCTTCTACATCCGCACCTGCTGGCTCCAAAGCACGCTCACACGCTGCATCAGCAGCTGTTGAAAATGAAAAAGATCAAAGACTTAAATCGGCACTAAAGCGTAACTTACAACGCCGCAAGCTGGCACAAGCACGAGCTGATGGCGATGCTGCCGTGGATGACCGAGATTAATTCAAACCAACGGAGCCTATCATTCACGTAGATGCCAAATTAAAAAAGAAGCTGGTTCAGCTGCGTAATAAAAAAAATCAGCGGATTTTTCAGCACGCGGCGCAACATCGTGATGAGCATGAACAGCAGATGGAAGATGAAAAGTCGCTGCTGACTCCTAAAAAAGACAGCCGCAGCAAAGAGCAGCGCGAAGGCGATGAAGAAATATGGAGCGCCAAAGTGCAACAGGTTCGCAACCGCCTGACCGATAAAAAACGCAATGCCACCGATAAATGGAACCGCTTTGCCGGCACCGAAGATGCAGGCGCGATGGGAAGGTAAATTAGTTGCCAGTTACCAGTTGCCAGTTGCCAGTGATTGTTTTATTTATTCTTACTGGCAACTCACAACTCGCAACTGGAAACTCCCATATGGCTGGCCATTCGCAATTTAAAAACATCATGTTTCGCAAAGGCGCGCAGGATAAAAAACGTGCGAAAATCTTCAACCGTATCAGCCGCGAAATTATTGTGGCGGTGAAGGCCTCGGGCGCAGATGTGGGTTCTAACCCGCGCTTGCGCTTGGCGATTCAGAATGCGCGCGCTGAGAACATGCCCAAAGACAAAGTGGAAAATGCGATTAAAAAAGGCAGCGGCACGACGGACACCGACAATTATGACGCGATCCGTTATGAAGGCTATGGCCCGGGTGGCGTGGCGATTTTAGTCGAAACACTGACCGACAACAAAAACCGCACCGCATCCGAAGTGCGCTCTGCTTTCACCAAACATAATGGTAATATGGGCGAATCGGGTAGCGTGGCCTTTATGTTTAACCGCGTTGGGTTAGTGGTGTATCCGTTGAGCGTTGCGGGCGAAGAAGCGATGTTAGAGGCCGCCATTGAAGCGGGTGCTGACAATGTGGAATCAGACGCAGACTATCACAATGTGACGTGTGCGCCCGATGATTTTGGCGCCGTACGTGAAGCGCTGGAAAAAACGTTCGGTGATGCCAAAAGCGCAAAGCTCGCATGGATTCCTAACATCACCGCGAACGTGGATGAAGCCAACGCACACACGCTACTGAAATTGATTGATGTGCTCGAAGATAATGACGATGTGCAAGAAGTAATCGCCAACTTTGAGATGGATGAATCGGTGATGCAGAAACTCAGCGCATGACCGCGTCCATCAGGCAAGCTGCTGCGGATGATGTTGGCGATATCATTTCGCTTATTCGCGAACTGGCCGATTACGAAAAATTGCTGGGTCAGGTCAA
>JAKFUW010000066.1 GCA_021732545.1 Alphaproteobacteria bacterium
CATATTATAGCTTGTCATTCCCGCGTAGGCGGGAATCCAGCTTAAAGAGTGTCACCCCGCATTCATTGCGGGGTCCCCAGCTGGCTGGATGGAGATGCCGCAACAAGTGCGGCATGACAAAAACGACAGGTTTCTCCCTCGTTGAACTCTCCATCGTCCTCGTGATCCTCGGCCTACTCGTTGGCGGGGTGCTGACAGGTCAATCGCTGATCCGCGCGGCCGAGCTGCGCAGCGTGACGACCGACTCGCAACGATACATCGCGGCGGTCAACACCTTCCGCGATAAATATTTTGCATTACCAGGCGACATGACCAATGCGACGGCGTTTTGGGGGAAAGATAATACGCGTTGTACAGGTAACACTGGCACAGCCGCAACCCCCGGCACCTGCAACGGTGATGGCGATGGTATTGTTGATATTGATTTTGTTGAAACCTATCGATTTTGGCAACAACTTGCCAACGCTGGATTGATCGAGGGAAGCTATAATGGATATGTAGGCACCGCTGCAAACACAACTTCTCCTACCATAGGAACTGAAGTGCCCGCTAGCAAATTAGGAAATGCTTACTGGCAAATGGCTTATCTTAGTCAATTAGGGACAGCAAATTTTGAATTTGGCTACGCGTCTGTTCCTGACATCAGAGAACAATATCTTATTTTATCTAATAAAGCTTCAGGATATTGGCTAAATAACAACGTCATGGCGCCAGAAGATGCCTGGAACATTGATACGAAAATGGATGATGGCATGCCCTTTACTGGCAGAGTAAGAGGAAGTAATTGGAATGTTGCAACTGCCGCTTGTTTAACTGGTAATGTAAGCACTTCAACCTATAATTTGACCCAGACGACAAAAAATTGCCCAATTGCATTCATTCTTAAGTAACCGCCTACGAATGAAACTGGCGTTTATCAACCGCCATGGCAGCCTCATTGCCATATTCCTCCCAAGCGTGGCACCTTTTAATCCTTGCTATATTCCCCACCACTCAGCCATGCGCGCCGTGTTTCGGGGCGGCCAAGGTAGTAGCCTTGCAAATAATGCACGCCCAGTTCCATCAGCATTTTGGCGACCTCGCCCGTTTCGACAAATTCCGCGACGGATTTTAGCCCAAAGCCATTGGTGAATTCGAGCAGGGTTTTCACAAAAAACCGGTTATCGGCGTTGTCGACCAGATCGCGCACAAACGCGCCATCGATTTTCACAATATCAACCGACAGGCTTTTAAGCTGACGAAACGAGGTATAGCCTGAGCCAAAATCATCGAGTGCCACCATCGCGCCATGCGATTGCACATCCGCCACAAACAACGCCGTTTGGCGCAGATCGCGTTGCGCTGCGGTTTCGGTGATTTCCACAATCAGGCGCGGGGCAATATCGGGCGTTTCATTCATTAAATCGCCAAATAATTTCAGCCATTTGGGGTTTTGCGTGGTCATGTTAGACACATTCAGCGCCAGATGCACATTGGGCGCGCGGCGCAATTCTTCCACCACCATCCGCAACACCTTATCGTCGATGATATCAATCATGCCCATGCGCTCGGCAATGGGAATGAGTGCGCCTGCCGATGAAATTTTACCATCATCGCTGATCATGCGCAGCAGCGCCTCATAATGGCCAATGGTGCCCGTTTTGGCACAGACAATCGGCTGAAAGGCAAGGCGCAGGCGGTTTTCCTCAATGGCTTTGCTCAAATAATGCGCCAGCCCCATCTCATGACGGCTGATATCGGCATTGTGCTGCGTATCCAGCAGCCCCGCATCATGCGAGCTGCGTGCGCTTCGCACATGGCGTGAAATAAAGAGTTTGTCGAGCGCTTCTTGCGCGGTGATCGCCTGCATCGGGAACATGACCACGCCGGTGGAACACACAATGTGCAATGAGCCATGGACGCTATCATTACCCATTCGGCGTACATGCGATTCGATGCGTTCGGCCAGTTGCGACGTTTCTTGCGCGCTAGTTTGACCTAAAATAATGCCGATTTCATCGCGTTGCAGGCGCGCCACCACATCGGTGGTGCCAACAATCGCGCTAATATCATGCTGGATTTGCGCCATGATACTCTCGCATACGGCATGCCCGTAGCCACTTAAAATCATCGCTAAATTATCAAGATGAAACACCAGCAACGCGCCATCATGTTGCCCACTTCGTGCCAGCTTAATCGCATGATCCAGCGCATGAATAAAGCGCGGCGGATAGCCAAAATCATGAGGTTTTGAAAGGCTGTGAGCATGATGGATCAACGCCGATGCGCGCAAGCTATCGACATCTGCACCGCCCACATGGCGCGGGGTAGGATCAGGTCCGATGAAACCAGAATGCTCGCCTTTTTGAATCGTCACACAAAATCTTCTTTTCGTTATCTTGAGCTTTCAGTATGACGCTAAAAGGTAAATAAACCCTAAAAATTTGAAGATGCAATGCAATGAATGAGATTGATGTTTTTCAGTGACTTAATAAGATTGACGCAAAAATAATTCCGCCCAGCCAACTATTAGACTTAAATCGTCTCAGGCAACCTTCGGGGTTGGTCAAATCCGCACCCGTCACTTGCCCCATCAGATGCCCAAGGCATAGTGCGAGCGCTCCCCATTGCAAGCTGATTATGGGAGCGGTAATCCACAACGCTGCTACCAGCAACGCCCATGCAGCCGCATAAAACAACGCGATGATGCGCTTGCTGTGCTGGCCAAAGGTAATGGCGGTGGAACGCACGCCCACCCGCAGATCATCTTCTTTATCTTGGTGGGCATAGAGCGTGTCGTAGCCAATCGTCCAGCAGATACCAGATGCATAGAGCAGCCACGCGGCCATTGATGGTTCGCCATGCACCGCAATCGCTCCAAACAAGGCGCCGATGTTAAAGGTGACACCCAAAAAAGCTTGCGGCCAGCCGGTGATGCGTTTCATCCATGGATAGGCAACCACCAACGCCATTGCCCCGAGCGACCACCAAAACAATATGGGCTTTAAGAAAGTGAGTATCAATAATGACAGGCTCAATAAAAAAGCCAGCCACACCCACGCGATATAAGGATGTAGCGCGCCCGACGCCAAGGGTCGATTCTGCGTACGTGTCACTTTTGCATCAATATCGCGGTCGGTCAGGTCATTGATAATGCAGCCGGCGCTTCGCATCAGTACCGCGCCCATCGCGAATAATGCGAGTAAAATCAGATCGGGTTTGCCATCTTGCGCCAGTGCCACGCCCCACCAGCACGGCCACAATAGTAGCCATATTCCCACAGGTCGGTTGAGTCGCATCAGTGCAATCAGGGATAAAAATGCGTTGCTGCGTTGCATCATCAGGGCTGTTCCATTAGATTATCGCCATTGTTGGAGATACACATTGCCTAATCCCTACCCTAAAGTGCGATTGTTTGTCGAGTCTCACCTTGAGAAAGGCGCGAGCGTGGTGCGCGAAGATGACGCCGCACATTATATCACCCGTGTGATGCGGATGAAAGAAGGTGAGCGCGTGGCGCTGTTTAATGGTCGCCACGGCGAGTGGGCAGCCAGCGTGCATGATGTGCGCAAACATGCGGTAGAACTTCGGGTAGAAGAACAATTGCGCGATTATTTGGCACCCGCCGATATCTGGCTGTGTTTTGCACCGATCAAATTCGGGCGGATTGATTATCTGATTCAAAAAGCAACCGAGCTAGGCGCGAGTGTGCTGCAACCCGTGATGACGCAATTTACGCAAAGTGAGCGCGTGAACGAACAACGCCTGCGCGCCAATGCGATTGAAGCAGCTGAACAATGCGAGCGGGTGGAAGTGCCAGAGTTAAAAGCGCCGCTTGGCTTGCGCGATTTATTGGCGACATGGCCCAAAGACCGTATATTGTTATTTGCCGATGAATCGGGGCGGGGCAGGGCGCTTGCTTGCGTATTACCAGAACTCAAAGACAAACCGCTTGGTGTATTGATTGGCCCTGAAGGGGGCTTTTCACCCGATGAACGCACGCTACTCTATCGCATTGCGCACGTGGTGGGAGTGGGGCTTGGCCCGCGCATTTTACGCGCCGATACCGCTGCGATTGCGCTACTGGCCGCCATTCAATCCTCCATCGGCGATTGGAATATCGCCCCGCATTTTCAACGAGAAGGAACGCTCTAAGATGTCTGTGATTATCGATCAGTTGCAACCACTTTTTATTCAAAAATCACTGGCGATCAGTGATTGGTTTGAGCGCGAATTCAAGCAAACGCCGCCGAGCTTTTACAGCTCGGTCGATGTGCGCCATGCGGGGTTTAAGCTCGCTCCGGTAGATACCAATTTATTTCCCGCCGGATTTAATCATCTGTCGCCCGCAGCACGAAAGCGCGCCCTCGCGCAAATTCAAATTTTTATTAAGACCCTGCCGCGCAAAATCGAGCGTGTTTTGATTGTGCCGGAAAACCATACACGAAACTTAGGTTATCTTGATAATCTGCAAGCGCTCAAAGCGATTTTAGAAAGTGCGGGAGTTGAGGTAAAAATTGGGAATGTGTCTGCATCCGAAATTTTGGAGCTGGCCGATTCAAGCGGCAATGTTTTGCATCAATATCCGTTATTAAAAGAGGGCAATAATTTAGTCACGCGCGATGGTTTTGTGCCTGACCTCATCATCATCAATAACGACATGACCGGCGGCATTCCTGATCTGCTAAAAGGTATCACACAGCCGATGGTGCCCGCCACCAGCCAGGGGTGGTATCGCCGCCGCAAAACCATTCATTTTGAGGCATACGCGCACGTGGCGCATCGTTTTGCGAACGCGTTTGAATTTGACCCATGGCTGATTGCCGCGCATTTTCATCAATGCGGCAAAGTCAATTTTCGTGAACATGCGGGCCTGGAATGTATTGCGCTGGGTGTTGAAAAAGTGCTGGCCAGTGTGCGTGCTAAATATGCTGATTATGGTATTCATCAAGAGCCTTATGTGTTTATCAAAGCCGATAGCGGCACCTATGGCATGGGCATTATGACGGCGCGTTCGGGCGATGAAGTGCTGGAGATCAATAAAAAAATCCGCAACAAAATGAACATCATCAAAGAAGGGGTGCAAAGCACCGAGGTGATTATTCAAGAGGGCGTGCCAACGGCCGATCGCATCGATGGATTTGTCGCCGAACCGATGCTGTATTTAATCAATGGTGAACCAGTCGGCGGTGCATTTCGCGTGAATGAAGAACGTGACGCATTTGGAAATCTCAACGCATCTGGCATGCGCTTTAAAGGCATGTGCGATGAGGCCGAATGGATGAATGATTCACCCGCCGCCTTGGTGAAGTCATGCAGCTTTCTGGTGTTCGGCATGATCGCTAAGCTCGCAACGCTGGCTGCCGCAAACGAAGAATATGGCGATGAGTGGGTGATTTAAAAATCAATTCATCACCCGCTCAGGGGGAATAGTGACGGTGACGGTGGTGCCTTCGCCCACTTTGCTGGTAAGGGTCAGCTTGCCGCCGTGAAGTTCAGCGA
>JAKFUW010000284.1 GCA_021732545.1 Alphaproteobacteria bacterium
TTGCGCCTGCTTTAATATCGTCATGATCTGAGAGTCCGTAAATCGTTGATGCTTCATCGTAAAATCTCCTCTTCGTTAAGATAAAAAATTCTACTCAAAACTACCCCTAATTTATGGGGGGATTACCTTACGGCTTGCTTGGATTTGTTCCTCTATCCATTGGTCAACTTCTCTCTCAACAAAGCTTTTTGCTCTTGATCCGACCGAGATTGGTTTTGGAAACGCCCCTTTTTTAACCTGTTCCCATAACCAAGTTCTGCCCTTATCGAGTTTAGCGCATGTGGCTTTGGTACTTATCAAGCGTATAGAATGTTCTGTCATCGCTGCTTCCTTTCGTAGATGTTCAGGAAACTGATCTTACAGAACAAAGCCGGGTCTTGAAATCAAATAAGCATATGTAATACAGCCTTATTATAGCATCTACAGGTCTGATTTTTCGTGAAATCCGATTTTACATATCTGATTTTTCGGACTCTGCCTTTTCACGCATTTCCTTCCGGATTGCTGGGTATATTCTCTCGATACTCCTCATAAGCGAATTCTTGCCATTTTTATCAGGTTTGCATTTGTAAGGGGGAGCAATCCCTTCAGCATTACATTTTAGTTCAATAGCAATGGCTATAGCTGCAACTGACATTCCTGAGTCTTGACCAACGATATTCCTAATAGTGGCTTCAAGCGCACTGTGCTTTTCTTCAGCAGATTTTTGCCTTGCAAGCGTTCCTTTTTCACGTTTTTCCTTCCAAAGTAATTTACTGTTTCTATCCTGCTCTTCAATAGACTTTTTTAATGCCAATAGATCGGCAGCTTCAGCTTTATGCTTTTCAACTTCAATTACGTGTTTTCCTTCCTGCTCTCGCATTTCGCTATCCATGGAATGAAGCCCGTCGAGGTATTCTTTTTTCATGCATTCATCTAGATCTAGACGTGCTTTTTCTAATGCTTCAAGTTCATCTACACCGAATAAGTAGATGAGAAGTCTGCTTAAAATCTCTCTCTTAGGCTGCGACTTTAACCAATTTATGTTCTCGGTATTATTTTCTAGCCATTTTTTAAGTTTAGCAGTTTTAGCATTCTCAGCGGATGAAAAGCTTGAATGTATTTCAAGGGTATCCTTTATAATATCATCGATTCTCATGGGCACTGCTCCTCCAAATAATTCCCCCACCATTGCATCATGTCACGGCGCTCTGGCAGATACTGCGCGTGATTATAGGCTTTTCGGACACCGTTGCGCTCGGCATGAGCTAGCTGGCGTTCAATCACATCGGGTCTGAAGCCATGTTCATTAAGGATAGTGCTTGCGGTAGCACGAAAGCCGTGGCCAGTGCTTTTGCCGTGGTAGCCCATACGATAAAGCGCATAAAGAATAGTATTTTCCGACATCTGCCCCTTAGGTTTGTGCTGATTGGGGAATATATGTTCCCAGTGGCCTGTAATTAGCTTAAGTTCCTCAAGCACCGCCATCGCTTGGGTGGAAAGGGGTACAATATGTGGATCGCGCATCTTCATCCGTTCAGAAGGGATACGCCACTCAGCTTTACCCATATTGATTTCTGACCACATCGCCCCGCGCATCTCCCCTGTGCGCACGAAGGTTAGCAGTAGGAAATTCATCGCAAGGCGTGTTTGAGGGCTATCGTAGGCATTCAATTTCTCAAGGAACTCTGGCAAGTCCTCTGCCTTGAGGTAGGCATTGTGCTTTTTTATCACGGGAGTGAGCGCGCCGCGCAAATCATTCACTGGGTTGCGCTCGGCACGGCCAGTGACAATGGCGTAGGTAAATATCTGGCCGCATACCTGCTGCACCCGATGCGCCAGATCATGAGCACCACGCGCTTCAATCACCCGTAAGGCAGCCAACATTTCAGGGGGTGTTATTTCAGCGATTGGGCGAGCGCCCAGCTTGGGGAATATGTCAGCCTCGAGGCGGCGCATGGCACTGGCAGCATATTTAGGTGTCCATGTATGACTGCGCTTGCCATGCCATTCACGGGCGATGGCTTCAAAATGATTCTCATGCTTGGTGACAATCATCTGCTTATCGCTTTTTTTAATCTGGCTGGGATCATTACCCTCGGCCAGTGCTTTGCGGGCTAGCACGTGACGTTCGCGCGCTTGGGCAAGACTTACGTCAGGGTACGAACCAAGTGCGAGCAGCTTTTCTTTGCCCGCAAAGCGGTATTTATATCGCCACCATTTGCCCCCGCTGGGCTGAATGAGAAGGAATAGCCCACCACTATCAAATAGCTTCAGGGGCTTTATTTCAGCCTTAGTGTTCTTGATGGTAATCTGCGTTAATGGCATGGGGGTAACTTTTCAACATCAATGAGGAGTTACCCCTATTGCTACCCCCACTTACCCCCGACTGTCAACGAATTATCCCGAACAAGAACGAAAGACGATTCTTGGTTTTTGCATTTGTAAATCTAGGTTTAAGGGACTTGCGCGAACATCGGCGAATGAGGGAATGGTGGGCGGTAGAGGACTCGAACCTCCGACCTCGTCGATGTCAACGACGCGCTCTAACCAACTGAGCTAACCGCCCCAATCTTCAGCATCTGATTGGCTGAATCTTGCGAATTGAACTGCACCATAAGGATATTAAAGCAATTTTCAAGCGGCATTGCGGGTACCTCTATAAACTCTACTCTGGCTTTAAATTTACTTGCGCTGGAGCCTCCTCGAAAAAACAGGTATGAGGTATACACTTATTTTTCTCGGTATCCATCGCGGCGCAATTTTTTGCCAGAGCGAGTTTATAAAGGCACCCTCATAGCATCGCGCAAGCTTTGTGGCAGATTAAAATGCACCGTTTCTTGCACGCCGCCGAGCTTTTCAACTTCCACCGCGCGCAATGTGCTGAGATATTCTATCGCGCGATTGACCAATAATTCTGGCGCGGAGGCTCCTGCGGTGATGCCCACACGGTTCACCGATTCCAACCATGCTGGGTTGATGTCAGTGGCGTCATTGACCAAATAAGCGGGCGTTCCCAGTTCTTCCGCTAAATCTCGCAGGCGGTTGGAATTGGAGCTTTTGGCAGAGCCTATCACCAAAATCAGCTCCACTAGTGTTGCCATTTCACGCACCGCATTTTGGCGGTTTTGGGTGGCATAGCAGATGTCCTTCACATCGGGGCCTTGGATGGCAGGAAATTTGGATTTAAGTGCATCGATCACGTTGCGGGTGTCATCCACACTTAAGGTGGTTTGGGTGACATAGGCCAGCGATTCAGGGCGTTCCACTTCGAGCGCCGCAACATCGGCCACATTCGATACCAGATAGACCTTATTCACGCGGCCGCTGGTGCCCTCAACCTCGGGGTGACCTGCATGGCCGATCAGGATGATTTCGCAGCCATCTTTCTCATACCGTTTGGCTTCGTTATGCACTTTTGTCACCAGCGGGCAGGTGGCATCAAGCACAGGTAAATCGCGCAGTTTGGCGCTGTTTTCCACTTTTTCCGAGATGCCGTGCGCACTGAAAATCGTGACGCCGCCATCGGGTATTTCATCAACTTCGGCAACGAATATCACGCCTTTGGCTTTGAGATCATCCACCACCCATTTATTATGCACAATTTCGTGGCGCACATAGACTGGAGCGCCATAGACTTGCAGCGCTTTTTCAACGATCTCAATCGCGCGTTCTACCCCTGCGCAAAAGCCGCGCGGCTGCGCTAATAAAATATGTAATGTATCATTCATTATGCTGTCATAGCTTATCTTCGCTCAGATGCGAAGCGCCAAGATAGCTTTGCGATTGCATGTCGATCAGGCGCGAGACGGTGCGTTCAAATTCAAACGCGCCATCGCCTTGCGGGTAGAGTTGCTCAGGAGGCACGGCAGCGCTGCAAATCAGCTTTACTTTTTGATCATAGAGCGTATCGATTAAATTCACAAAGCGCTTAGCTTCATTGCGTTTATCGGGGTTCATCTGCGGAATATCCTGCACTATCACGGTGTGAAATACGCGTGCTAATTCCAGATAATCGCCCGACCCCAGTGGGCGCTCGCATAATTCAGCAAAGGTGAGCCACGCAATGCCAGCGCAGCTTTTTTCGATCATCAGCGTACGCCCTTGCACCTTGATAAGGATTTTAACCGAAGGCTTCCCTGCGGTTAATTGCGTGTAAATATTAAACAAACATTCAAGTGAATGATCATTCAGTGGATGCAGATAAACTCGCTCCATTGCAGCCAGTTGTTGCAGCCGATAATCATGAGGGCTGCGCAGTTCCAGAATATCCAATCTTTGTTCAATGAGGGTTACAAATTTCATGAATTGCTCGCGTTGCAAGCCGCTGCGATAGAGTTCGTTCGGGGGGCGGTTAGAGGTGAATATCACCGCCACGCCTTCTTCAAACAGCAGCGTAAATAGCCGTGATAAAATCATCGCATCGGTCACATCGTGCACCTGCAACTCATCGAGGCACAGCAGGCGGGTGTCGGCAGCGATTTCGCGCACCACACGTGGCAATAAATCCTCATCTTGTTTGAGTTGCCGCCATGCGTGCATCCGCGCATGAATATCGCGCATAAAGGCATGAAAATGGATGCGTTTAACCCATGGGTGGGGCGTGGTTTCCACCAGCAAATCCATCACCAGCGTTTTGCCTCGCCCTACATCGCCCCAGATATAGGCGCCGTAATGCTCGAGCATGGGTTTATGGCCGATGATGCGTGTGAGTAAAAAAGGCTTGTGCTCAGCATCCTGTATCAGTGATTCTTGCAAGATGGCAAGCCGCGCTATCACCTTGCGCTGGCCCTCATCGGCTTGCAGCGCACCCGCCGCCACCCGCTCGCTGTAATGCGAGGCGATGAGAGGTTTGATTTGATTTGAAGAACTCATATCATTATGGTGCGGCGATAAGTGATTAAAACGCAGATGTAACAGTAAAGATGGGGCAAACACAAGCCATGCCTTTTGCCATTGAACAGGTTGGGTTTTTGCGCCAGAAAATCGCGCAGTTGCGTCAGCAGCAACAATCCATCGGCTTTGTGCCAACCATGGGCGCGCTGCACGCTGGCCATTTGGCGCTGGTTACTGCCGCCAAACAATCATGCGACGCGGTGGTGGCAAGCATTTTCATCAACCCCATGCAGTTTGCCGCAGGTGAAGATCTGGATGCGTACCCCAAGCGAATCGAGCAAGATAGCCGCCTGCTACAAGAGGCTGGCGCTGATATTTTATACCTTCCAACCAACACAACCATGTATCCGCAAGGCTTTGCAACGGCGGTGAGCGTGGCGCAATTAAGCAACATGCTGTGCGGCCTCTCGCGCCCGCATCATTTCTCAGGCGTGGCAACGGTGGTCACCAAACTGTTGTTGCAGGTGATGCCCGATGAAGTGTTTATGGGCGA
>JAKFUW010000122.1 GCA_021732545.1 Alphaproteobacteria bacterium
GAATATCGCGCATCTGTCGCCAACCCCGATATCATGCCATACCGTCTGGTGCAGGCGGTGAGTAATTTTTATCTGCGTCAAGGGGATCCCAAAAAAGCGCAAGAGGTTTTTGATCGTTATATTAAAGCCAACCCCACCTCGGAGCTGATCCCAGATAGCCTGCCGCAAGGCGATAAAGACGCCGTGGCTGTGGTGCCGATGGTGGAAACGCCGATTGACGGCATGGCGGAAGTGTTTTTTACCACAGCGAGTTTGTTGTTTGGCGAACAGGTTAACCGCGAAGCGATGATGTATCTGAATTTTGCACTCTATTTGCGCCCCGATTTGCCAGCGGCGCAACTGATGCTGGCCAATTTATTTGAGCAAGTGCATAACTATGACCGCGCGATTGAAATCTATGAATCGATTGACTCCGAAACGATCTTTCACCGCCGCGCACAAATGCGCATTGCGGTGATTTATAGTGAGCTTAAAAAACCAGATCACGCGATGCGGTTGCTGAGTGAACTTGCGGATGAATCGCCCAATGATGCGAGCATCTGGATGACGTTGGCCGATGTGCAGCGCACGCAAAAGGACTATAACAAAGCCGCGCGCAACTATAGCAAGGCGCTGGCGCTGCAGGAAAAAGCCGGCAAGGTGGAATGGGCGCTGCATTATGTGCGCGGCATTTGCTATGAGCGAAGCAAACAGTGGGACAAAGCCGAATTGGATTTTAAAGCCGCGCTGAAGCTGGTACCAGATCAGCCCGATGTGCTTAATTATCTTGGTTATAGCTGGTTGGTGATGGGCAAACATCATGAGAAGGCGATGGATTACATCAAGAAAGCACTTGAGCAACGCCCCGCCGACGCCCACATTATTGATTCCATGGCGTGGGCGCATTATTTAAGTGGCGATTTTGATAAGGCGCTCGAATTTATGGAGCGTGCGGTGGAAATTAACCCGTCTGACCCCACCATCAACGAGCATCTGGGCGATGTCTATTGGCGTTTGGGCCGCGAAAATGAGGCGCGCTTTCAGTGGCAGCGCGCGATCACCTTCAAACCCGAAGATGAAAAAGCCATTCAGCTGAAAATTGAAAAAGGGATGGATGCTTTTGTGCCGTTGCCACCGACGAAGGAGCATAAAAAAAACGAGAGTGCAGATGGTTCCGTTCGCCAGAAATAAAAGGTTCATTTTGTTTTTTGCCACTCACTATCTTGTCACCCCGCACTTGTTGCGGGGTCTGGTGCTATGCCGATGGAGATCCCGCAATGGACACTTCGTGTCGCATGCGGGATGACATGATGGCACAGCTTCGCGCCAATGCCCCCGCTAAATTAAACCTGACATTGCACATTTTGGGCAAGCGCGAGGATGGCTATCACGAACTGGAAAGTCTGGTGGTATTTTTAGAAATCGGTGATGAAATAAGCATTCAACCATCCGATGATTTACATGTAAACATAAGTGGGTTATTTTCGGGTTCTATTCCAGTATCGGATGACAATATAGTGCTCAAGGCCGCGCGAGCTTTACAGCAAGCCGCCGATGTTTCTCACGGTGCGAGCATCCGCATCAACAAACAGATTCCGGTTGGGGCAGGGCTTGGCGGAGGGTCGGCTGATGCGGCCGCCACGCTGCATCGGCTCAATCAATTATGGGGTTGCGCGTTTTCGCTCGAGCAGCTGTGCAATATCGGCCAGACACTCGGTGCGGATGTGCCCGCCTGCTTGCATGGCGTGCCGCTGATGATGACGGGGATTGGAGAGCATATTTTGCCTGTCGGTGCGTTGCCGCCGATGCCGATTGTACTCGTGAATCCTGCGATTCATTTGCTCACCAAACACGTCTATGATGCTTACCTTGTTGCAAGCCATGCGCCGTGGCAATATGGTGATTCACTGCAAGTGGCGCGCAATGATCTGGAGTCAGCGGCCATCGCGCTATGCCCCACTGTGAAAGTGATTTTAGAGATGTTGGCGCAACAAACGGGCTGCGTGTTTTCGCGTTTATGCGGCAGTGGATCGACGTGTTTTGGGGTGTTTGAAAATAATGAACTCGCGCAAACCGCCGCGGATGAAATTCACAAAAACCATCCGCACTGGTGGGTGAGGGCAACGAAAACTCTGTAGCTGTCACCCCGCATTCATTGCGGGGTCTAGCTAAAAAATAACCAGACCCCGTGACAAGCACGGGGTGACACTAAATAAGAATCTATTTCTTCTCGTCTTTTTTCTCTGGTGTGCGAGCCCACTGAACCTGAATTTTCAGATCAGGCAATGAAAGGGCGCTTGCCACCATGCGGTTGCCAATGATGGCTGCAGGTGTGCCTTGAATGTGCAATTTTGCACCCAATGCGCGGTCTTTGGCAATCAGATCATTATATTCAGGCTTTACATATTCGGCTTTGAGTTTCTCAACATCTACACCCAGATTTTTAGCGACATCGAGTGCGTAGGTAGCATCAGCCTTACCTTGGTGACGCATCATACCTGCGTGGAAATCGAAGTATTTCTCAGGAGCAAGTTTGGCAACGGCCATACCGATTTTAGCATTTTCATCTGATTGTGGGCCAAAGATGGGATATTCCACAAATACCACGCGGATATTTTTATCTTCTTTAAGCAAGCCATCGATGCTTTCAAACATCATTTTGCATGCGGGACAGTTATAATCAAAAAACTCGACAATGGTCACATCGCCTTTCAGATTTCCACCGTAACCGTAATGCTGGAGGTCTTTAAATTCATTTTTAATATTTTCCACAGCAGCTTGCTGATCTTGCATGCGGCTGGCTTCTTCGCGCATTTGCCAGTTTTGCAGCGATGAGATAATTTCTTTGGGATTATCGTTGATATATTGTTTCACGATTTCCTTCACGCGTTCTTCTGTGATGGCACCAGCCGAGGCGCTAGTGGTCATGAGTGAATAGCCATATCCACCGCCAACAGCGGCAGCAACAGCAAGCATAGCAAGGGTTTTAGATTGTGGTGACATAGTGAACTCTCCCAGATTAATTAGTGAATAATGACGCAAGTCAATATTAGTTAGTGTGTCATCGCGAGGAGCGCTTTCGCGCAACGCGGCGATCCACAGCGCTGGATTGCCACGCCTTGATATAATCAAGGTTCGCAATGACGAATAAAAAACAATCGCCTCACATTAGAATGGTAAAATAGATTTTTCTTCTTCTTTTAGCAAGCGTTTGGCTTCCGTGATTAAATCGGCAGATTGTAACCATGCAGGTGATTGATTGGACAAGGTTTTTTGCGCAAGCTTGGCATAATGCAAGGTTTCTTCGGGCGAATTATTTAAGGCCGCTTCACGTGCGAGTGCCATATTGGATTCACCGATTTTGTCCAAGCTGCCATAGGCCACCGCAAGCTGGCGAAAGGTTTGCGAGTTGGTATCATCGAGCCTCGCCGATTTTTCGAGCCTGGCAATCGCAGCAGGCAGCAATGCTTTATCCTCTTTGGCAATCAAACATTTAGATAAATCGGTCAGCATCAGGCTGTTATCGGGCAATAGTTTTAACCCTGTTTCATAGGCGTTAATCGCGTCGTCCACGCGGCCACTTTCAAACATAATTTGGCCTTTCAAATCATAGCTAAACGCATCGGGCGAGTGTGCGATCAGCGCATCAATGGCGGTGCGTGCTTTGGCAAAATCGGCAGCACGAAAATATGCCACGGCGCGCGCCAACAGTGCGGCCTCGGAGGTATCAGATTCGGGATATTGCTGGAGTGTCTCCGACGGGTCTTTTAAGAACGCAAATAATTTAGCCACCATGCGGTTATGCAAACGCACATAGTCTTTGGGTGTATCGGATGGTGCAAAACGCGATGCACTCACCGCGCCACGCATCACCGCGATACGCTCCGATGATAGTGGGTGAGTTTTTAGATACGGATCGCCTGTGCCACCGAGTTTATTTTCGCCACGACGCAACACCTCAAACATATCGAGCATGCCTTTGGGCGAAATGCCGATTTTATCAAGAAACGTAACGGCGGCCTGATCGGCTTGTTGTTCGTTGCCACGCACATAAGAGAGGATATTGCGAAGCGAAGTATTTTGCCCAGCCGATATAATCGCGCCACC
Organism: Alphaproteobacteria bacterium; assembly: GCA_021732545.1. Lineage (GTDB taxonomy): Bacteria > Pseudomonadota > Alphaproteobacteria > Rickettsiales > UBA3002 > JAKFUW01. Next base: position 4,087 of record JAKFUW010000122.1, read on the forward strand.
TGCCTGACCACCGCCTGCAGCCACCGTGGCTGCGCCCACAATGGTGCTTAAAATAGCACCGATAGAAGCCTGTTCGGACGCAGCAGAAAGTTGAGACAAATGCGCGCCCGAAATATGGCCGGTTTCATGCGCAATCACACCGATGAGCATGTCCGGCGTTTTGGCGTTCAAAATCAATCCGGTGTGGATGAAGATATTGAGGCCGCCTGCCACAAAGGCGTTGATGGCGGGGTCATTCACGATAAAAATCCGCACCGTTTTAGGCTCGATATCGGCGGCTTCCAGAATCGGGTTGGTGAACATGCGCAAGGTGTGCTCCACCTCCGCATCGCGCAGCAGCCCTGCCGCATGAGCGTGCATGGGCATCAACAATAGGAAAACTAAGAGCAATAAACGCATTCTTGTTGATATAGCCTGCAAAATGCAGATATAAAAGCGGTTTATTGTAGTTAATCAGGCTAAACAATCATTTTGTCATCGCGAGGAGCGCATCTGCGCGACGCGGCGATCCAGTTTGCAAGGGATGGATTGCCACGCGACTGCCAGCAGTCGCTCGCAATGACGATGGATAAAGAGAGTTGAATAAAAGATGAAAACCGCGACGAGGTCTAATATTCCGGCCTTTATGGTGATGGAAGCGCTGCGCGAGGCGAATGCGCTATCGTTGGCGATCGATAACGGGCAACAGGATGTGTTGCATTTGTCGCTTGGCCAACCCTCCGCGCGTGCGCCGCTGCGCGTGCTGCAAAAAGCTGCCGATATGGCGCTTCGTGATAGCTTGGGCTATACTGATTCGCGCGGACTGCCGGAGCTTCGTGCACGCATTGCCAAGCATTATCACGAGCAATATGGCGCAAGCGTCGATGCCGATGCGATTTTTGTCACGGTGGGGTCTTCGGCGGCGTATTTTCTGGCGTTGCTCGCTGCGTTTGATGCGGGTGACCGCGTGGCAATGGTGTCGCCGCATTATGCGGCCAGCCCCAACATGATGCAGGCGCTGGGGATTGTGCCTGTGATTATGCCCTCCACACTGCACGATAATTTTCAGCCCACCGTTGCCATGTTAGAAGCGCTGGATGAAAAACCCGACGGGTTGGTGATTGCCTCGCCCTCAAACCCAACTGGCACCGTGATTGACGCCGGCGAATTCAAACGCCTGCATGATTATTGCGTGGCGCATAACATCCGCATTATTTCCGATGAGATTTATCATGGCGTGACGTATGACCCTTCTTTTCCTCCCCTTTTAGGGGAATCCTCTCTTTCTTTTCCTCCCCTTTT
>JAKFUW010000268.1 GCA_021732545.1 Alphaproteobacteria bacterium
ATACCCTCACCCGACACTTCGTGTCACCCTCTCCCAGAGGCAGAGGGTTTAATCAACGCATCATGATGCCCAAGAGGGCCATTGCCATGACCAAATTGTGGCGCGTGTAATATCGCCTGATGCACATAATCTCGGGCTAACTTCACCGCATCGGGCAGTGATTTTCCGTGGCCAATAAATGTGGCAATCGCAGAGGCCAGCGTGCAGCCCGTGCCGTGGGTGTGGCGCGTGTGAATGCGCGGCGATTCAAACCAATGCGCCGTATCATTCGTCCATAATAAGTCGCTGATGATATCTGATTCTAAATGCCCGCCCTTAACCAGCACCGCCTTCGCACCTTTGGCCATCAGTCGGCGCGCAGCTTCTTGCATATCATCACGCGATGTCATGTCCATGTCACACAACACATTCGCTTCGGGGATGTTGGGAGTGATGAGCGTTGCAAGAGGCATTAGTCGCGTGAGCAGCGCGCTTTGCGCATCCGCTTTCAGCAACACCGCACCCGATGTCGCCACCATCACCGGATCGAGTATAAAAGGACATGGCACAGCACGCTCTAAATAATCTGCGACCGCGTGGATAATATCGTGTGAAAATAACATGCCGCTTTTGATGACATCTACGCCAATATCAGAAATCACCGAGTGCATTTGCTGCACCACAAACTCTGGTGCAACGGGCACAATGCCCTGCACGCCCATCGTGTTTTGCGCAGTAAGCGCGGTGATGGCGGTGGTGGCAAATCCACCTAACATCGTCACAGTTTTAATATCGGCCTGAATGCCCGCACCACCGCCTGAATCGGAGCCTGCAATCATCAAAATTCTGGGAGGTTTTAGCATTACGCCTGTTTGCGCGAAGGAGTTTCAGCGGCTTTGAGTGCATCACAAATCTGCTCGCATAGCGTTTTAATCTGCGCTTTATCGGTACCTTCGATCATCACGCGAATCAATGGCTCAGTACCCGATTTACGAATCAGCACGCGGCCTGTATCTGATAAAAGCCGCTGCACATCGGCAATCACCTGCTGCACATGATGATGTTGCAAAACCAAAAAATCGCTCACTTTTACATTCATCAAAATCTGTGGCACCGGCTCAAATTGTTTGCCACACTCGCTCATCGGCTTTGCTTGCTCAATGTGGTAAGCCAGCACTTGCAGCGCCGCCATCAGGCCATCGCCCGTGGTCGAATGATCGCCCAGAATGATATGCCCCGATTGTTCGCAGCCCAAATTATAACGGCCAATGCGCATCGCTTCCACCACATAGCGGTCACCTACTTGCGTGCGTTCAAGCGTGAGCCCCAGCGATTCGAGGTGTTTTTCCAACCCCAGATTTGACATGTGCGTGGCCACCACACCGCCACCGCTGAGCAGTTTTTTGGCGTGCATACGCGTGGCAATCATCGCCATGATCTGATCGCCATCGATGATCTGGCCTTTTTCATCGCACACAATCAAGCGATCCGCATCACCATCGAGCGCGATGCCGATATCTGCTTTTTCTGCCACCACGCGCGCGCCTAATTGTTGCGGATGCATCGAGCCACATTCATGGTTGATGTTGGTGCCATCGGGTTCCACTCCGAGAGCCACTACTTGGGCGCCTAATTCCCACAAAATAATTGGCCCTACCTGATAGCCCGCGCCATTGGCGCAATCGATCACGATTTTCAGGCCCTCTAAGCTTAGTTCTTTGGGGAAGGAGCGTTTGACAAATTCAATATAACGGCCTTGCGCATCATCGATGCGGCGCGCGCGACCGATTTTATCGGCGGCAATCAGGCTATCATGAAATGGCGCATCCATCCGCGCTTCAATCCGCGCTTCAATATCATCGGATAATTTAAAGCCATCGGGGCCAAACAGCTTGATGCCATTATCGCGGTAAGCATTGTGTGACGCGGAAATCATCACGCCCAAATCCGCACGCATGGAGCGCGCGAGCATCCCCACCGCAGGGGTTGGCATCGGCCCCACCAGATAGACATGCATGCCCACCGATAAGAAGCCTGCAGTCAGTGCATTTTCGATCATATAGCCCGAAAGGCGGGTGTCTTTAGCAATCACCACGCGGTGGCGGTGATCGCCACGGTTAAATTCAAGCCCCGCAGCCATACCCACTTTCAGCGCGATTTCGGCGGTCATCGGCTCGGTATTGGCCAATCCACGAATGCCATCAGTGCCGAAATAGCGGCGCGTCATCCGCTTCAAGCTCCGCTTGGATCAGCGACCGTGTCGCCACTGGTGGCACCGTCCGATTTTTTCTTGCGGCGCGACGACGGTAAGGTCGAGCGCACCGATTTTTTGGTTGCATCGGGGTCGGGGCGCACAATCGTTTCGCCACGAATTAGCGCTTTGATTTCATCGCCAGAAAGTGTTTCATATTCAAGCAGCCCACGTGCAATAATCTCGAGCTCATGTTTGAAATCAGTCAGGATTTTTTGAGCTTTGGTGTGCGCTTCTTCTACGATGCGTTTGACTTCATCATCAATCAATTTGACCGTATCAGGCGAGACATTGCCCCCGCGAGAAAAAGATTGACCCATAAAGGATTCGCGTTCATCGGAATAATGCACCGGCCCCAACACATTGCTCATGCCCCATTCTGTCACCATCGCGCGCGATAATCTGGTGGCATATTGAATGTCGGACGAGGCACCTGATGAGACTTTCTCATAGCCGAAAATCAATTCTTCGGCCACGCGACCACCCATTGCCACCGCTAAATCGGCGAACATTTTTTCGCGCTTATACGATATTTTATCCGATTCAGGCAAGCGCATCACCATACCCAGCGCACGGCCACGTGGAATGATGGTGGCCTTGTGAATGGGGTCGGATGCAGGTGAATGAAGCGTAACCAAAGCGTGCCCCGCTTCGTGATAGGCGGTCATTTCTTTTTCTTCGTCGCTCATCACCATCGATTTGCGTTCAGCGCCCATCATCACTTTGTCTTTGGCCGATTCCAGATCTTTCATGGTCACGACTTTTTTGTTCAGACGAGCCGCAAGCAGCGCCGCTTCATTGACCAGATTGGCCAGATCCGCGCCTGAAAATCCGGGCGTGCCGCGCGCAATCACATGCGCATCCACATCGGGCGCCAAAGGCACTTTGCGCATATGCACGTCGAGGATTTTTTTGCGACCTTCAATATCGGGGTTGGGCACCGTAATCTGACGATCAAACCGACCAGGACGCAGCAAGGCAGGGTCCAGCACATCGGGGCGGTTGGTGGCGGCAATCAAGATCACGCCTTCATTGGCCTCAAAACCATCCATCTCCACCAGCAACTGATTCAGCGTTTGCTCGCGCTCATCGTTACCGCCGCCCATGCCCGCACCACGGCTACGCCCTACTGCGTCAATCTCATCGATGAAGATAATGCAGGGCGCATTTTTTTTGCCTTGTTCAAACATATCGCGCACGCGGCTTGCACCCACGCCCACAAACATCTCCACAAAATCCGATCCTGAAATGGTGAAAAACGGAACCCCCGCTTCGCCCGCAATGGCGCGTGCCAGCAATGTTTTACCGGTTCCTGGAGGGCCGATGAGCAAGCAGCCTTTGGGGATTTTTCCGCCAAGGCGCTGGAATTTTTGCGGGTCTTTCAAAAAGTCGACAATCTCGGAGAGTTCTTCTTTGGCTTCATCGATACCCGCCACATCGTCGAACATTTTTTTCTCGCTCATCTCAGTCAGCATGCGTGCGCGCGATTTACCAAAGCCCATCGCTCCACCGCCACGCCCGCCGCCTTGCATCTGGCGCATGAAGAAAATATAGACCCCAATCAGCAGCAAAAATGGCAGCCACGATGACAGAAAAATACCCCAAAATGCATTGCCCGTATTGGTGGGTGCTGCGGCTATTTTCACGTTATTGTCGGTAAGGATCCGCACCATATCAGGATCGTTCAAGCCTTGCGTTTTAAAGGCCTGCCCATTGGAGAAATGGCCGTTGATAATGGTGCCATCTTCAGCATTTTGCTTAATCACCACATCGCTGACTTCGCCAGCCTTCACCTTTTGCACAAATTCTGAATAAACTAAGGGTGCTTGCGCTTGAGGTTCCACACCGCCTTCAAACATTTTATATAAAATCATCACGCCGAGAAAAACGCCCAGCCAGATCATCATATTTTTACTCATTTGGGGCATGTCATATCCTTTGCCATCTTTATAAGAATCTATTCATAGCTGAAAATGGCGCGTGAGCAAGCGGTTTCAGGGGTAAGTCACGCGCCGCAACATGGTTTTCAGACGCGTGCACCGCGTTAGTTTTGATATAGTTACGCGAATGCGTCTCTTCAAGATTGCCTGCCATTATTTTACGCACCACCCACACGTTTTGTGGAGTATCCGCCACAATCTCGCAGCCATGCAGTGCATCGCGTGGCTGCTGCGCGAGCCTTTCCATCAGCCGCTCCAATGCTGCACCACGTGGCGGAGTCGATTGATTTCCCACACAATCTAGCACCGCTTGCCACAGATCGCGCTGCCATGATCGCGGTAGGGTGGCGATGCGCTGGCTAACCTGTACGGCGCTGCTACCAATCGGCTTAACCCACTGGCACAATGCGTGGTTGAGTTGACGCTCATGAAGCTGCCGCCATTGGCCGAACCCTTGAGCCAGGCTTGCGCATCTAAGGCTCGTATCGCAGGGTAATGGCGCAAACATCTGTCGGAATTGAATGCGCGTAAAGCGCGTTTGGTCATTCGATGGATCATGCGCCCAAGGTTGCCCTCGCTCGCGCAGATAATCTTCTAGCGACGCTTTTGAAGCACCCAGTAATGGGCGAATCAGGCGGATACCGCCTTGTTCGCGCACCAGCGGCATGGCCGCAAGGCCGCTTAGACCACTAGCCCGAGTGAGCCGAAACAGCATCGTTTCGGCTTGATCACCCATGTGATGGCCGGTTAGAAGATGCAGCACCTCATGCTGCCTGCACCATGCGCTGAGTGCATCATAGCGCGCATCGCGAGCACGCTCTTGCACCGCATGAGGGCTAGTGGCTAGCGCGAGCGATAGCACATGCCCCTCGATACCATATTGCGCAAGCCAAGCAATTGTCTGCTGTGCTTCGTCGGCAGATTCGGGGCGCAAACCATGATCGACCACCAGCGCGGTGATATGGCCGCCGCGCGCTGCTGCCCAGCGCTGCATCAACAACGCCAGCGCCATGCTGTCGGCCCCGCCTGAGACCGCCACCGCCAGATGCGGCGCGGCTTCCCATGCGAGCGATTCCATCACTTTGCAAAGATAGGATTGTAACATGGAATATTCCATAATTGTCATGTCGTTTTTATGACGGCATCCGGACCCCGTCATAAAGACAGGGTAACAT
>JAKFUW010000062.1 GCA_021732545.1 Alphaproteobacteria bacterium
AGCGCGTGTGCCTGCGCCCATTGCGGCGGTTGTGGAGTCAGAGCCAGCAGCACTGCCCGTGGCAAAGCCTGCCAAAGAATCCAAAGACATTTCCGAAGCGGCCAAAGAAAAAGCCATCAAAGAAGGCCTCGATGCTGATTCCAAAGAAGGTGGCGTGGGCAATCAAAGTATCCGTGTGAATTTGAATGTGTTGGAAAATCTGATGCAGATGGTGGGCGAGCTGGTGCTGACTCGAAACCAACTGATGCAGATTGTACGCAACCGCGACGATAACGACCTCAAAGGGCCATTGCAAAATCTCAGCCACATCACCACCGAACTGCAAGAAGCGGTGATGAAAACCCGCATGCAACCGATTGGCAATGCGTGGGCAAAATTCCCGCGATTAATTCGTGATCTATCGATTGAACTGGGCAAAAAAATCGAGCTGCGCATGGTGGGTGCGGAAACCGAACTGGACCGTCAACTGCTTGAGATGATCAAAGATCCGCTGACCCATATGGTGCGCAATTCATGCGATCACGGGTTGGAGCAATCCAAAGATCGTGTGGAAGTGGGCAAGTCTGAAACGGGAACTGTGACGCTCAGTGCCTATCATGAAGGTGGGCATATTATTATCGAAATTTCCGATGATGGGCGCGGTGTAAACATTCCGCGCATCAAGCAAAAGATCATCGAAAATGGATTGGCAAGTGCTAGTGATGTGGAAAGCATGAATGAGCAACAGATCATGCAATATATTTTCAAAGCCGGATTTTCCACGGCTGAAAAAGTGACCAGTGTTTCGGGGCGCGGTGTGGGTATGGATGTAGTTCGCACTAACATCGAAAAAATTGGTGGTACAATCGAGCTAACCTCGGTGACAGGCAAAGGCTCCATTTTCCACATTAAAATTCCACTCACCTTGGCAATCGTTTCAGTATTGATTGTAGAATCGGGCGGTGAGCGTTTTGCCATCACTCAAATTAACGTACTCGAATTGGTGAGATCGGCTACGGATTCTGATTATAAGGTGGAGGAAATAAACGATGCACCGGTGCTGCGTTTGCGCGATAAATTGCTTCCCTTAATTAGCCTCACACAAGCACTCGAATTGCCGGTGATAGAGCGCGAGTTGAGCGAGATTGATATCGAACTTGGCTATCACGAAGTGGATGAGCGCTTTATTGTGGTGTGCCGCGTGGGCGGCAATGAATTTGGCGTGGTGGTGGATCGCATTTTTGATACCGAAGAAATTGTGGTCAAGCCCGTGTCGCAACTGCTCAAAGACATCACGGTTTTTTCGGGTAACACCATTTTAGGCGATGGTAGTGTGATCATGATCTTGGATCCTAACGGCCTTGCACGCTTGATCGGAGACCCCGATGCAGCGGTTAAAGAAAGCGCTGATCATCTGCGTAAATCATTGGGCATTGATCGCTTGGTGAGTTTCTTGTTATTCAAATCGGGTGACGGCGCGCCCAAGGCAGTGCCGCTTGAATTGGTGTCACGCCTGGAAGAAATTCACGTCAATAAAATCGAGCTCTCAGGCGATAATCGCGTGATTCAATATCGCGATGATCTGATGCGTCTGACGCAGCTACATGTCCATGATTTACCAAAATCGGGCATGTGCGAAGTGGTGGTGTTTACCTATGACAATAAAACGATTGGGCTTATCGTTGATGAGATCATCGATATCATCGAAGCGCCGTTGCAAGTGCGCTTAACATCCGATGATGAAGCGCTCATTGGAAGCATGGTGATTGCAGGCAAAACCACCGATGTGGTGGATGTTGGTTATCTGCTGCGCGACATGATTGACTACAGTGCATTTAGCGAATTAGTCGGCAGTGAAACAACCGATGAAGTGCATGTGCTGCTGGTGGAAGACAGCATGTTTTTCCGCAAACTCACCGTACCTTTTTTATCAAAAGTGGGTTATCAGGTCACCGCATTTGGTTCGGCCAAAGAGGCGCTGGATTATCTGAAAAACCCAAGCAACCCTTGCAATGTGGTGGTCACCGATATTGAAATGCCCGAGATAGATGGTTTCCAATTTGCGGAGCGCCTGCGAGAAGAATCACGCTATGATCATCTGCCGATTATTGCCTTTACCTCCACCATCAATCAATCATTTATTTCGCGCAGCGAAGAGATTGGAATGAATGATTTCATTTTGAAAACCGATCGTGAAATGTTGGTGGCGGCGATTGCTAAACAACTTCACCGAAAACTGGAGGTCGCGTGATGTCGAAAGAATTGCAAACCATCAGTGCAACTAGAAATTATCAGCTCAGCCATGTGTCTGATAGCCAAGAATTTGTAACCATGACGGTGGGCAATCAGCTGTTTGGTATCTCGGTCATGGCCGTGCAAGACGTGTTGCGTAAGCAGCGGATTGCGCGCATTCCGTTGGCATCAAAAGTGATTGCAGGATCGCTTAATTTACGCGGTCGTATTGTGACCGCGATTGATATGCGCGTGCGCTTAGGGATGGAGCCTTATGGTGATTTTACCACTGCGATGAATGTGGTGGTGGAGTATAAATCGGAGCTTTATAGTTTGGTTGTTGATAGTGTGGGTGAGGTGCTGGGTTTGCCGCTGGATAAATTTGAAAAAGTACCTGCCAACCTATCCGAATCGTGGCGTGGTGTTTCAAGCGGCGTGTTCAAATTAGATCAGAAATTATTGGTCATTTTAGATGTTGAGAATATTATAAAAATAAACTGACCCACTTGAATGGAGTCAGCACAGTAATAGGATAAAGGCAAAGATGACGAGACAAAAAACCTGCCTGATTGTGGACGATTCTAAAATTGTTCGCAAAGTAACCCGCAAGATTTTTGAAACGTTGGGCTATGAAATCAGTGAGGCTGAAGATGGTGCCGTTGCACTTGAAGCCTGCACAAAAACCTTCCCTGATCTGATTATGCTCGATTGGCACATGCCGGTGATGAACGGCATCGAGTTTTTGAGAGCGATGCGCCAGTTGCCAGGCGGCGGTGCTCCCGTGGTGATTTTTTGCACCACTGAAACTGAATTTAATCGCATTCAAGAAGCGATTATGGCGGGTGCGAATGAATATGTGATGAAGCCGTTTGATGATGATATTATCAAAGGCAAATTAGAGCAGCTTGGCCTGCTATGATTGCTCCCATTGCGGTGATGTTGGTGGATGATTCTGCTGTGGTGCGTGGCTTGATGTCGCGCGCGCTTAAACAAGACCCGCAGCTTGCGATTGCCGCCACCGCCAGCGACGGTGAAATGGCGATTAAGGTGCTGCAGCAGCAACCGATTGATGTCATTGTGCTCGACATTGAAATGCCACGAATGGATGGCCTCACGGCATTGCCAAAACTCATCGAACTATCGCCGCACACGCGCATTATCATGGCGTCATCGCTTACTTTGCGCAATGCGGAAATCAGCATGAAAGCAATGAGTCTGGGCGCAGCGGATTATGTTCCCAAACCCTCCTCGCGCGAAGACCCTGGCGCCATTGATGCTTTCTATGAAGAGATTCGCACCAAGGTGTTAGCGCTTGGCCGCGCTGCAAAACAATCACGAACGACACAGCATGCTTTGATACAATCACCAGCAGCGACTCAAGCCGTGTTCAGCAGCGAAAGCCACAGGCGAACGCCTGCCGACCATCTGCATTATCCTGCGCATCGTATTGATGCGATAGCGATCGCATCATCAACCGGAGGGCCGCAAGCGCTCGGCAAAGTACTAAACGGATTGAAGGATGATCTGCAGCGTGTTCCCGTATTTATTACGCAGCACATGCCTCCTAAATTTACGGGATTACTAGCCGATCATCTGGCTCGCGATACGGGGCTGGTGTGCATTGAAGGTGTGCATGGCGACACGGTGAAACCAGGCGTGGTTTATATTGCGCCGGGTGATTATCACATGTGCGTCGAGCGCGCTGATCAGGGGTTCACCATCAAGCTCAATCAAGACCCACCCGTCAATTATTGCAGGCCAGCAGCTGACCCGATGTTGGGTAGTTTGGCGGCTTTATATCGCGAGCATATGCTGGCGGTGGTGCTGACTGGCATGGGCTCAGATGGGTTGGGCGGATGCAAAGAAATTGTGGTGCAGCAGGGCACTGTGATTGCGCAAGATGAGGCCACGAGCGTGGTGTGGGGCATGCCAGGAGCCGTTGCTAATGCGGGGCTCACCAAAGCCATATTGCCTATTTCGCAGATTGCACCTTATGTAATTCAAGCACTCGGAGGCGGCCTTGCAGCAAGACGAGTTTGATTATATCGCAGGGTTACTCAAGCAACGCTCTGGCATATCGCTGACGATGGATAAAACCTATTTGCTTGAAAGCCGCATTCAGCCCATCGCACGTAGCCACGGCCATGAGACGGTTTCGGAACTCATCAAGCGATTGCGCAGCATGCCTGATCCTGCGATCATTCACGAAGTGATTCAATCGATGACCACGAATGAGACCATGTTCTTTCGTGACAACAAACCGTTTGAGCGGTTGAAGGATAAAATCCTGCCGCATTTTCGAAGCGCGGAGCCCAACCGCAAACATCTGCGTTTCTGGAGCGCGGCCTGTTCTTCGGGGCAAGAGGCCTATACCATCTCGATGTGTCTGCAAGAAGAGATGATGAAAATGAGTGGCTATAGCTATGATATTATCGCAACTGACCTGTGCGATAAGGTGGTGGAAAAAGCAAAGCAAGGTATCTACAGCCAGTTTGAAGTACAGCGCGGATTGCCGATTCAATTGCTGATAAAATATTTCACCCAAGCGCCTGAAAACCAATGGCGGGTGAATGATAATATCAAGCGGATGGTGAAGTTTCACACCTATAACTTAATGGATGATTACATGAAGCTCGGGCGGTTTGATGTGGTGTATTTGCGCAATGTGCTGATCTATTTTGATGAGGCCACTAAAACTCAGGTGCTCGAAAAAATTGCTAATCTACTCAACCCTCCGGGTTTTTTAATGCTGGGAAGCGCTGAAACGGTGCTGGGCCTCACCACGCGCTTTAAGGCGTTTGATAATGAACCGGGCGTGTATGTGCTGGCGTGATTTCTACAACAACCACCGCCATCATCACGCAATCAACGCCGCACCTATCTCAAGGTGTGAACAACCTCATGAGATGTAACACCTAGTTATTGTATTCCCTTCGTCATTCCCCGAATTTTGCTGATTACATGAGCGGTTGCGCTTAGCGCAGAGCGAGTGAAAAAAAGCAAAATTATAGGGGAATCCAGCTTTCTTTATGATAGTCATCACTTGTTATTTTTGGTATGATTGAGGCAATTGGAATGCGCTCAAAAGGACTCAAAATGTATCAGGAAATCCAGCATGTTACC
>JAKFUW010000199.1 GCA_021732545.1 Alphaproteobacteria bacterium
GAAGCGCAGTGGAAATTATGGTCGCACACGCCCGATCCTGATTTTCTGGCCGATCCTAACAAAGGCTCGCCGCATTCACGCGGCGTGGCGGTCGATTTAACCCTGTGCGAGATGGATGGGTTCGAGCTGGATATGGGCACGCCGTTCGATGCTTTCACGCCGGTGTCGCATCATGGCAACCTCGAAATTTCACCGATGGCGCAGCGCAACCGCCTTTTGCTGATGGGCATTATGACCACCGCCGGGTGGGATTTTTACCGCAATGAATGGTGGCATTATCAATTGTTTAATAGCCGTAACTATCCGCTGCTTTCCGATGAAGAATCGGGCGCGGAAATGATGAAAGAACGCGGCCTGCGCGGGCTGCTAAGCAAGCTAGGGTTTTAGGATTTTTTGCTTCTGTCACAGAGTCTGGTGCAATAGGTGAGGTGTTGCAACGAGTGCAGCATGACAGATTGCTTGCGACTAATGACTGGCAACTGGCGACTGTCTTTGCATCCAGCCGCTCATTTTGGCTTTGAATTTTTGAATCTGCATCACGTCTTCAATCCGGCGTTTGAGGAAGGCTTCGGTGTCGGCAAGGTTTTCTGAATCATCATTCAGCCAGATCATAAAAGTGCTAAGATAGACTTTGGCTAATAGGCCGCGCTTGCTGTAAAAGTTGAAGTCGGTTGCCGTGTCGCCTGCACATCGCCACATGGTATCCACCGTGTCATACAGCAGCTTGGCCGAAAGCCCCGCATTCCACGGCATGGCAAGCAGTGCTGCGGTGCGGCGCGCGGCCTCACGGTGAGGATTATGTTGGCGCAGGCGCAACATCACGCAGGTGGCGATGCGCTCGCGGATTTTCATCGAGTCCAGATGATAATCGCGAGTGAGCGTTTCTTTCATTTGCACATTCGCATCACGCGTCCAGCACTCAATGGCCTGCATCACGCCTTCGGGGAAGGCGCGTTTTGCATCGAGCGGGTGCAGCCCGCACGATGTTGCGGCAGCTTCGAGTGTTTTCATGCTCCAGCCATCAAACACCACGAGGGGCAGAGCGGCGTGCAGGATGGCGCGTTGCAGGTCATTCATGAGTTCAAACTAGCGGATATTTAAAATCAGCGCAAGTATGGCAATCTTATAAAACGCTCGTTGCTCGACCGCTTGAGTCTCGTGTAATCATCTCTGCATATGGTTGTTGCTGACGCTCTGCCCGAAACTTTGTGATTACTTCGTTGGCTATGTTATTAAGTGCGCTAATTCCTTCGCTGTGTGAATGTGCGGGCGATAACCATGAAGGAAATGTGTTTTCCAACAAATCAGCTAATCTATGAGGGTCTTGTTCTATACGATCTGCTGGGTAATTAGCGTTTTCCAGAATCATCTCCGACACACGAGTTTTTGCATGAGAGCGGATTGCGGCTTCGACCTGTGGACGTGATTGGTGCGTGCTGCCGTCTTCCAGATAAGCATTAAGAGATTTAACCTCTAGGTCATGCTCTGCTCGTGCGCCAATGAATTTGAGCTCGCTCATCGCCCGATCAAAAATCTTACCTTCGAGAGTTTTATAAGGTGATTGGCCTTTTTCTTTTATCAAGCCTTGAACATGATTGGTCATCTTCATCTCCTGCTGTTGGTAGGTTTCTATTGGTCACTTAATTACATTAAGATGGGTGCGAGAAGTATTAAGGTTTTGTTAAGATTAGAAATTGGGTGTCATACTGCGGCTTGGCAACGCTGAGAGTGCAGCATCTGCGAAAGATCCTGCGCTCTGCCTTTGGCTGCCGCAGGATGACTACGTGCTAAGCCGCAACTGCGCGTGGTCTACGTGTCACTTTGGGGCGTACGCGAGCAGAAAGGCTAACAATACGCGCCACCGGCAACACCATAATGCAATGGGTGCCTTGCTTTGCGCTGCTTTCGATGGTGAGTTTGCCACCATGCAACTCGATGATTTCTTTGGTAATCGATAAACCTAAGCCAATATGGTCGATATCGGTATTGAAATAAGATTGTTTGGCATTGAGCGCCACATGCAGATTATTCAGCACCGGCCTGGCGATGCCGCAGCCTTTATCTTCCACGCTGATGCGGATGCCATCGCGGGTGGAAGCGTGCGAGCCAATGATGATGTTCTGACCATCGGCGCTGTGTTTGATGGCGTTGCCAATCAGCTGGCTGAGCGCTTTGATGAGCTTGGCGCGATCGGCTTGCAGCACCATATTAGGATAAGCATGGTGCGCGCGGATGGTGATATCGCGCGTGAAGGCTGCGTGGCTGTGCATCTCAATTGCGGCGTCCATCAGATCACTCAGGTTGAGCGTTTCTTCGCGCAACGTTACGCATCCCGCATCGATGTTGGAAATCTCGATGAGGTCATTGATTTTAGTCAGCAGCTCCATCCCACTTTCGCGGATGTGCGCAAGGTATGTTTCGCGGTTTTGCTCGGCAATATTCATCGGTGTTTCCAGCATTTGCGTAAATCCTAAAATGGCGTTTAAAGGCGTGCGTAATTCATGGCTCATATTGGATAAAAACGATGACCGGCTATGCAGCGCCATCTGCGATTCGCGGTGCGCGATGTGTGCTTGTTCTTCAAGTGATTTTTGCGTGGTGCAGTCGCTGACCATCACCGAAAACACGCCGCGCCCCAGCGGGATAAATATCAGATGCAGCCAGCCATATTCGGTTTGCGCACACATTTGATAGCACGGCGCTTGATCGTGCGGATCATGGGAGTGAATATCGGCTTTGAGCGAATCAAACTCGCGCTGCGAATCATCGGTCATGTGCGCCATCAGCGCGTGCTCCATACACTGCGCAGGATTTAGCTTGGTGATGCGCTGCCAATTTTGTGAGAAATGATAAAAGCCTTGGGCCACACTCCACATGCAGCACGCCTGCGATCCAAACACTTCGAGCATTTTAGGGGTGCTCGCGGGCGCGGAGTGAGCCGCCGCCGTTGCAAATAATCCCTGATACGGGTTGGCGCCTTGCGCCCACATCCACCACACCATAACACCTCACACGCGCAAAATTTTTGTTTTTATGTTTTGGACGTTCTACCGTAGCGTCATCGCGAGGAGCGCTTGCGCGACGCGGCGATCCAGTTTTAGGATTGCCACGCGCCCCAAAAGGCGCTCGCAATGACGAATGATAAAAAGGCCGATATTGGCTTGCTGAGATATTTTTTTGATGATTGACCGCAGGCTAACATCACGCAGGTGAGTGATTCTATTAAAATAGTGTTAAAGCATGGCTTAAGCGATATTGTTCACAGCATTATCCACCGTTGTGTGGTGATTGGGTGACAGGTGATGCGGCTGAATGATTGTTCAGCCTGCAAGCAGCGCGTCTAGTTCTCCGGCCTTGTCAAGGGCTGCCAGATCATCGAATCCGCCAATGTGGCGCTCGCCGATGAAGATTTGCGGCACGGTGCGGCGGCCACCTGCTTTTTCGATCATCTTCGCGCGCTCGGTATCATCGGATACATCGATTTCGTTATAGGTCTGGCCTTTGCGTTTGAGCAAATCTTTCGCACGCACACAATAGGGGCAGATGGGAGTGGAATAGACGGTGATGTGGGGCATGATAGTTACGAGTCCCTAGTTACGAGTTGCGAGAAAAATAACACTACACTCGCAACTGGCAACTCGCAACTGGCAACTTAAAAATCCGGATCGGCATAATGCGCAGGAGGGCGGAAACCCGTCACGCGGTCTTCCATAATGTAACGAAAGGATGGTCGCGATTTGATGAGTGCATACCATTCACGCGTTGCTTGTTGCAGGTCCCAGTCGATGTCGCCCAGATAATCCAGGCACGATAAATGCGCAGCGGCGGTGATGTCGGCCAGCGTTAAATAATCGCCCGCCAGCCAGTTGCGATGGCTGAGCAGATGCGCGATGTAATCGAGATGATAGGATAAATTGCGCTTGCCTGCGCGGATGGCTTCGGAGCTAGGTTCGCCGTAACCATAAAGATGTTTGAAGACCTTTTCGAACAGCATGTTGTGGGTGACTTCCTGGTTAAAATTCCCGTCAAACCATTCAACCAAGCGGCGCACTTCGGCTTTTTCTTCGAGCGAATTGCCAAAAAACTGCACCTCAGGATACATCTCTTCGAGATATTCGCTGATCGCATATCCGCCGCACACCACAATGCCGCCTTCGCCCATCAACACCGGCACCTCACCCGATGGGTTGAGTTTGAAAAAATCGAGCCGGCGCTGCCACACATCTTCTTCAATTAAGTCCACATTTAGCTCTTTTTCGGTCAGCATGATGCGCACCTTGCGGCAGGCGGGAGAAAGCGGCGTGTGATAAAGTGTGAGCATTAAAAATGGTTTCTGGTTGTAGGTTAGGAGTTATCGTCTTTGCGAGGGAGCATGCGACCGAAGCAATCCATGGATTGCCACGCCGCTTTGCGGCTCGCAATGACCACACATTAACATCGTATCGCGCGCGACTCTTCATCTATCAAAGGATGCGCCAAACGAGCAACCATTTCTTTTGGTATCACCTGTTTAAAATGCGGTAGCTCGTGCAGCCAGTTGATGAGAATGTCGCGTGCTTTGGGTGATTCGGTCAAATGCAAATGGCGTTCAATAAGTGATTTTAACTGCGATTCCCAATGCGAACTCTGCACCGTTTGCAGCAGCACATTGTCATGATTTACGCGGTGTTCAAGGTGATCTTCAGGGTCATAGACATAGGCCATGCCACCGGTCATGCCCGCTGCAAAATTATCGCCGACCGAACCCAAAATCACCACCACGCCACCTGTCATATATTCGCAACCATTCGAGCCACAGCCTTCGATCACCGCATTCGCGCCCGAATTGCGAACCGCAAAACGCTCTCCCGCTTGGCCTGAAGCAAAGAGTTCGCCAGAGGTTGCGCCATATAAAACCGTGTTGCCGATGATGGTGTTTTCGTGCGGCACCAACACGCTTGATGGGCGAGGGCGCACCGTAATCAAACCGCCCGATAATCCTTTGCCCACATAATCATTCGCATCGCCAAGCAACTCAATTTTAATGCCGCGTACCAAAAAAACACCCAGCGATTGACCAGCAGTGCCGCGCAAGCGAATGGTCAGGTGATCTTGCGGCAGATTGTCAGTATCAAAATGCCGCGTCAGCATCGAGCTAAGGCGCGCGCCAACCGAGCGATGGGTGTTGCGCACGCTATAGGCAAGCTGCACTTTTTCGCCTTTGATAATCGCATCTTTGGCATCGGCCAGCATTTGCTCATCGAGCGCAGGCACCACTTCGTTGCGACCATCTAGCGAATAAATATTCGCATGAAAGCCATTATCGGCGCGCGCTAAAATCGGATTTAAATCC
>JAKFUW010000276.1 GCA_021732545.1 Alphaproteobacteria bacterium
GTGACACTGGAGGATGGTGAAACGGTGCATACCGTTTTTCCGGATCGTAATTACAAACCAAAACAGCATTAGGACAGATTATGAAATTCAACTATGATGCGCAAACCGACTCGCTTTATATCGACTTCTCATCCGAGGTGAGCGTTGATACGATTGAAATCTCCGAAGGCGTGTTGGCCGATTATGCTGCGGATGGCCGCCTAGTCGGACTCGATATCGATCATGCCAGCAAACTCACGAATCTTAAGCAAATGATATGGGATGGCTTTTCACCGGAAGTCAGTACGCCTAGATAATGTCGCATGGTTTTTAAAAGATCATCTGGTTAGCACGTCCATCA
This sequence comes from Alphaproteobacteria bacterium, assembly GCA_021732545.1. Classification (GTDB taxonomy): domain Bacteria; phylum Pseudomonadota; class Alphaproteobacteria; order Rickettsiales; family UBA3002; genus JAKFUW01. The sequence goes on from JAKFUW010000276.1 coordinate 341, forward strand.
GAAAACACCTTACAAGTCATACGTGCCACCTGCCCATAAAAACTGAACTGCATTTTTCTCGGATTGTCCTCGACATCATACACACGGTAGGTAATCAATCACTTATTTAGCGGGTTGAGCCGTTTGTTCAGCCTTTTTTATGGCGCCTTCGAGTTGTGTTTTAAGGCTAGAGCCATTGGGCGCTGCTTTTACTTCTTTCACATCTACTTTCTCGCCTTTGAGTGCGGCAACAAATTTGGCTCCGATGTCATCAATTTTTTTCTTAGTCTCTGCATCAAAATTACCATCTTCAGGAATCGGGATTGCCAGCGCCTCACGTGCGAGTGGCCGTGAGATTCTACCTGGTAACGGGTTACCGTTTTGAATATCTTTGGATATTTGAGAAGTGTCTACCCCTAACAGAGTAGCCGCATCTTTATCATTGTTGGCTATGCCATCATTCCAAATGATTGCTGCTTTTAGAATCGCAATATGGCGCTGTTGGTCTGGGCTGAGGCGGGTAACATCTGCTGCAACTGCGGGAGCTTCTGGCGTGAGCGCTCCAGCAAAAAGAGCTGGTACTATAACTTTTTCAAAATGCTTCAGAACACCAGTGGAATAATTCACTTTACCATCCACGATAGCAGGGTTTTTTTTATCGCCTATTTCCGCTCGATAGGTTGTCAGTAATGTTTCTGCTTCTTCGATTGTTATCTTTTTATCCTGAACAGCACTAAAAACAGAAGCCTCATACAGTCCTGTCATGCTTTCAAATGGTTTTCGGTCAGCGGGGGGAATGAGATCGTCTTTAGTATTACCAAAAGCTTCGATTCTTTTCAGCAACGAAACCCCTTGTGCTTTTGTAGGGTTAGCCGCAAGCTCTGCATCTAGCTTTTTCTTAAAGGCTGCGCCTATCGGTTGATCGGGTGTGGTTCCATCGGCTTTAGTGGTGATGAGTGCTGCCTGCCCGTAGGCTTTGGCTTTGTCATTGAGCCTATTTACCAATGCCTCGCGTGTGGGCGCATCTGTATCCGCTGATATGCGGGCCAATTCATCAAAGCTACCAAGGCCTGCTTTAATTTTACCTTCCTGCTGGGCCGTTTCCTTGTCAATTTTTGCGGTTAATTCCTTTTTTAATTGAGGCGCCGTCACTAAAGGAATCAATGCTTTGGGATCGTCAGACGTTTTGGCTTTAAGGAATTCAACGGATGGTTTTCCAGCACCCGCCGCTCCCGCTTCAAACGCTTTTAGGAACATCGCCGTTTGTTGGCGAGAAACGTCACCCTTGCTCAATTCAGCTAAAATAGCGCCTTGCGCTAAATGTGAAGGTGTCTTCAGCCCGCGCTTTGCTGCCTCTGCAGGAAGTTTGTCGGCGGGAATCTGGGAGTTTGGCCCAAAGGATTTTGCTTGTTGACCCCACGAATGAGCAAGATTCACTAGGTCGGCATCTTTACCAGCCTATTGTGTTTGAGCCAGTTTGGCTCCACTGGCTTTCATCGCTTCGCCGGCCTGCAAAAGTTGCGTGCCGCGCTGTGCCCCCTTGTCGAACGATGCCATGGCTGAGCCTGCCTGATCGGGGAATCGCTCGCTTAAAAACTCCTGAAGTCCATCGCGAGGTTTTCCTGTGGAAGTTTTGGGACCAAGAGGCGTGTCATATGTGGCGGTGAGGGTTTGATTTAATTTGCCACCAGCGCCAGCCATCCAACCCAAACGCTCGGTGATCTGGTTCATGGTTTTGGGAGGAACGGGTGTTCCGGATACATAAGAATCAATTAAATATTGAACCAGTGGTTTGGGGTCGGTGCCCGATAATGAAGGCACGCCCTTGGGCGGTTTTCCAAATGCAATATCTTTGGTAATCAGGCTCTTTTGCCAGTCAGCAGCCTTGCCACTGTCTATAATCCTGCCTTCATGATCGAAAATAGGTTTTCCCATATTCCACTCCTAACCATCACTTTTTTTATTATGATTCTAGTATAACACACAATAGGTTGAGGAATTATGAAGGAAATATGAAGATTTAGTAAGAGGAGTCGATTGGTAACGACGAAGAATCGAAAATTAGCCACAGCCAGTTAATAAAATTTTAGTTAAATTCCTGTATATTACGTTCATGTGTGTCATTGTCACGCAATTGTCATATTGTTGTGATATAGTCATGTAAGGTGAGCACTAGACTCATCAAAAAAAGATATTGTTCAATAATATCAACAGGTTTGGGAGATTATTATGGCGTCAGGACGCCTTCAGGCAGACCCCCTCTATCAGGGTTTGGCTCGACCGCCCATGATTATGGGGGTGAGTTACATGTATTTTATTCTCAATGGCCTTATCACGCTGATGACCTTTATCCACGCGCAGGATTTTACCGCTTATATCATGGGCGCGTTTATTCATGGTTTTGGCTATCTGCTGTGCATGAAAGAGCCGCGCGCGGTCGAGCTATGGATGCTGAGAATGAGCAAGGGCTACCAAAGTTTTAACCGCGCCTTTCATCATCATACGAACTCTTACGACGTTTATTAGCCATGATATTTGAAACGCTCAACCGAATCAGAATTAAGCGGCGCGCGGTGTCGAAGGATAAATATTCTAAGCGCGAACTGAGCGTGGCCAAATTTGTTCCCTATAAATATATGTGGGACAAAGAAACCATTATCACCGCCAAAGATGAGATGATGCAGGTGATTAAAATCGAAGGTTTCTCGTTTGAAACTGCCGATGATATTGATGTGGATATGAAAAAGATGGTGCGTAATTCCTTTTTCAAAAGTTTAGCCGATGGCACCTTTGCGATTTATTTTCATACCATTCGCCGTCGCCAAAGTGGCTATCCAGGAGGCGATATGCCTCAAGGTTTTGCGTCTTATGTGGATCAACTCTGGAAGAAAAAACACCATTCCAAAGATTCCTATGTGAATGAATTGTTCGTAACGGTGATGCGTAAAGAGGACACCAAAGGTGCGGCAAAATTTGAAAGCCTGTTTAAAAAAGTGGAGCAGCGCACTAACAAAAAATCACGCGATGAAGAATTTCGTGAAAGCCACAAAGAGCTCAAAGAGATGGTTTACCGCCTGATGGCGACCTTCAAAGATTATGGCGCGCGCGTGCTGACCACTGCCGAAACGCCGCACGGGCCCATTTCCGAGCCAATTGCATTTTTGGGGCGTTTGGTCAATTGCTGTGATTATCAGCCGATGACGATTCCGAATATGGAGATTTCAAAATATATCCCTGTAAACCGTATGTATTTTGGATCGCGCGCGTTTGAAGTGCGCGCACCCAGCCATAAAAAATTCGGAGCCATTGTGAGCATCAAAGAATATGCGCCGCACACGGCAGCGGGCATGTTTGATTCTTTTTTGCAGTTGCCGTTTGAATTTATCATGACGCAATCCTTTGCCTTTATGAATCGTCAAACCAACCTAGGCGCGATGCAGATTCAGCAGCGGCGCATGTTGCAGGCCGAAGATGTGGCCATTTCGCAGGTGGCTGAAATTTCTGATGCGCTGGATATGGCGATGTCGGGGCACGTGGCATTTGGTTACCACCATTTTACGGTGATGGTGCTCGATGAAAATCTGCCAGCGGTTGAAAATAGCGTGTCGATGGCGATTGCGGAGCTGGTGAATTTAGGCATCAACCCGGTTCGCGAAAAACTGATTATGGAGCAGTGTTTTTGGGCGCAGATGCCGGGCAACTTTGATTATATCGGCAGGCCTTCCAAGGTGAATACGCTGAACCTTGCGGGCTTTGCTTCGATGCATAATTACCCCATCGGCAAAATGGAAAATAATCATTGGGGCGATGCGGTGTCGGTATTTGATACTACATCGGGCACGCCGTATTATTTCAATTTTCACCTGCGTGATGTGGGGCACACCACGGTGATCGGCCCGACTGGCGCGGGTAAAACCGTGCTGATGAATTTTTTGTGTTGTCAGGCGCAAAAATATAATTGCCGCATGTTTATGTTCGATAAAGACCGTGGCGCAGATATTTTTGTGCGTGCGATGGCAGGAAAATACACCGTGATTGATCCGGGTGATAAATGTAAGTTTAATCCGTTATTGCTGCCCGACACCATGGAGAACCGAAATTTTTTATCCGAATGGTTGCGTGTGTTGGTCACCACCCATGATGAGCCGTTTACGGCGGATGATATGGATAAAATATCGGAAGCCGTCAACGTTAATTACAAACTCGATCGCGTGGATAGAACCTTGCGTAACATTGCACCAGTATTCGGTTTAGAGGGGCCAGGAACGCTGGCGGGGCGCTTGCGTATGTGGCATTCGGATGGCCAATATGCGGGGCTGTTTGATAATGATGAAGACATCATTGATTTTACTAAGGGTAATATTTTCGGCTTTGAAATGGGCGAAGTGCTGGCGGATAAAACCAGCTTGATGCCGGTGCTTTTATATATTTTCCACCGGATTCATTTGTCGCTCGATGGCACGCCGACGATGATTATCTTGGATGAAGCATGGGCGCTGATTGATAATAAAATCTTTGTGCAAAAAATTAAAGACTGGCTCAAAACGCTGCGTAAATTAAATGGCATGGTGGTGTTTGCCACCCAGTCAGTTGAAGATGCCACGCAATCGGATATTTCGGCGACGCTGATTCAGCAAACATCAACTCACATCTTTTTGCCCAACCCCAAGGCCACCGAAGATTATAAAAAATGTTTCATGATTTCAGACCGCGAATTTAATCTGATTAAAAATACCGATATGGGATCGCGTTATTTCTTATGCAAACACGGCAAGGATGTAGTGGTCGCGCGGATTGATTTATCGGGCATGGAAGACGTGATTCATGTGTTGTCGGCGCGGGCAGAGACCGTTGCAATTCTGGATGAAATTCGCGCCGAGGTGGGTGAAAATACCGATGATTGGTTGCCGATTTTCCGTCAACGCGTGACGCGTAATAATGTGAGTGCCAGCGGCAATTATAAACAGCAAAAAGCACAAGCG
>JAKFUW010000253.1 GCA_021732545.1 Alphaproteobacteria bacterium
CAAAAACACGCAAGCTCGGTGATTGCGCTGGCATCCTCATCCGAAGGTAAAGCCAGCATCATCGTGGCATCGGGTAACCCTGATGTGGATGCACCGACGCTGGTGCGGATTGCCTCGGAAATTGTCGGCGGCCAAGGTGGTGGCGGCAAGCCCAACTTCGCGCAAGCGGGCGGCCCAGATGGCAACAAAATCGATGCCGCAATTGATGGCATTAAGATGAAGTTGGCGGGATAGTTCCTCGCCGTCATTCCCCGAATTTTTCGTAGGAAAATGATAGGGGAATCCAGTTCATTAAAATGAAACAATTTCCCACATCGGCACATGCTGGTATTTGGTATTTGGTATTTAGTCGTTGGCGATTCGATTTAATGTTTAATCTTTGCGCTAAAAAGAGTATTGTTTTTCACTAAATACCAAATACCAACGACTAAATACCAATCACCAAGGAGCGCACATGTCTAAAGCCATCGTCCATGAATTTACCCGCCCGCAAGCCCACGCTATCACCGTTGCCTTTGGCGATGGCATTGGCCCTGAGATTATGGATGCCACGCTGTATGTGCTGGCGGAAGCCAAGGCGAACATTCAGATTGAGACGATTGAAGTAGGCCAGCGTTATTATGAAAATGGTGTGAGCACTGGTATTCCGCCTATGGCGTGGGAAAGCATCCACCGCACCAAAGTGCTGCTGAAAGCGCCGATCACCACCCCGCAAGGTGGCGGCTATAAAAGCCTGAATGTGACGATGCGCAAAACGCTCGGCCTCTATGCCAACATCCGCCCGTGCATCAGCTATTACCCCTATGTGGAAACCAAACAGCCGCGCATGAATCTGGTTATTGTGCGCGAAAATGAAGAGGATTTATACGCAGGCATTGAATATCGCCAGACGCATGACGCATTCCAGAGCGTGAAAATTATCACCAATTCAGGGGCGGAGCGCATCCACCGCTATGCGTTTGAATATGCGCGCCAGAACAACCGCAAAAAAGTGACCTGTATGTCGAAAGACAACATCATGAAACTGACCGATGGGTGTTTTCATAAGGCGTTTGACCGCATCGGCGCGGAATATCCTGAGATTCTGAAAGACCATTATATCATTGATATTGGCTCAGCAAAAATCGCCGCTAAACCACACCTTTTTGATGTGATTGTAACGGAGAATTTATATGGCGATATTATCTCGGATATCGCGGCAGAAGTGTCGGGTTCGGTTGGGCTTGCCGGATCATCGAATATCGGTGCGAATTACGCGATGTTTGAAGCCATCCACGGCTCCGCGCCCGATATTGCTGGCAAAGGCATCGCCAACCCATCGGGCTTGATTCAAGGTGCGATCATGATGCTGATCCATTTGAACGAGGTAGAGACCGCCAATAAAATCCAAAATGCGTGGCTGCGCACGATTGAAGACGGCATCCATACGGGTGATATTTTTGGCGATATGAGCCGTGAAAAAGTCGGCACGATGGATTTTGCGCGGGCTGTAGTGGAGCGTTTGGGGCAAGAACCAGATCGCTTCCCCACTGCGAAATATAAACCGCGCGACAACATGACGCCGATTCACGCGGTGATGTCGCCTGAGATCGAAAAACGCTCGCTGGTGGGTGTGGATTTATTTGTCTATTGGCGGGATAAACCAATGGATGAGCTGGGCGCGTTGCTTACCAAAAGCTGCCCTGATTCAATGGAGATTAAAATGATCTCGTGCAAAGGCCTGAAAGTATGGCCTAACGCCGATGTTCAAATGGATTTCACCGACCGTTTCCGCGCGCGCTATAAGGCCAAGGGTGCCACCATCACCCACAACGACATCGCCACCTTAATGAAAAATGTGGCCGATGCTGGAGTGGATTTTTTGAAGACCGAAAACCTGTTTATGTTCGACGATGAACCAGGTTTCGTCAAAAGCGCCGGGGAATAAAATCCATACGTCATCGCGAGGCCTTGTAAAAGCCGTGGCGATCCATCTTAAATTTACATATGGATTGCCGCGCTGCTTTGCAGCTCGCAATGACATCGCTGAAAATTCGTTTGCTTGTGTTTTAGGGCTATGCGATAATAAGAATATGGCTGATAAAATCACAAATGAATTGATTTATAAAGTGCTCACCGATGTGCGCGGTGACACTGCTAATTTTCGCAAAGAAATAGAAGATTTTAGAAAAGAAATGCGCGAATTTCGCTCTGATATTTCTGATAGACTCGATAGTATCCGCGAGCATATTGGCGCTCAACAGATGGACATTACCCACATTTATCGTAAGCTCGATTTTTTGACGGAAGAGTTGGAGCGCCTGAAGACAAACATACCCGATCGCCCGTCAACCGCGCACTAATCTCAACCATATTTAATCTTCATCCGCAAAATCACGAGGTTGAGCGCAAGCGTTACGCCGTTCGCGATAATCATCACGATGTTCATATACATCAGCCCCAAAAACAGCCAGAACGCCACCCCGATCGACATGCAGATGAACATGGTAAGCGAGAGGTCTTTAGTGGCTTTAAGCTTAATGGTGCGCAGTGTTTGAGGCAGAAAAGCAAAGGTGGTGAGCCCCGCGCCGATAAGGGTGATGATGGTTTCTTGCAGCTTAAAATCCATAAAAATGAGCGAATCCATTATGTAATCTCCCTACGATTAAAGCTTTGGTAAAAACATATTGTTTTTACTTCTTACCATTCCATCAAAATAAGATATCCAGAACCAGCAAAAGATTAGATTCCCAAGCATCCGAGAATGACAAGGGATGATAAAGCTAAATAAGTATCAACACCTTGTGCACAATATTCTCTTAATTTTAGAATGCTAAAAGCACTTTGGCAACCACTACCGCGTGATCGCCAGTAGATTAACCTATCTGGGCTGAATCTTTTGGTAATTTTCGCTCCAACCTATCCAACGCAGCAAGCCGATTCTGCGTTGAAGGATGCGAGGTAAAAGGCGATAGAAAAAACCGCGTAATGCTTCGTACGATATTCGTGGGTGCATCATCAGCGATATGTTTTTCGTGATGTTTTTCCAGCGTGCGCAGTGCTGATTTCATCTGCGCAGGGCTGGTAGCAAGCGCCCCTTCTTTATCGGCTTCATATTCCATAAAATGGGTATATTGCCCAACCGCTAGCGCTCCAGCAAAGACCGCCGATCCATGCATGGCAAGCAACCGTGCGTTATCATGAACCATTCCCATCATACCATGAGCACGCGGCACATAACTCAACGCGGTGGATGCCACAATCTCACCCAAAAACCCAGCACCCATACCAAGCCCAATCCGCGACACATTATCGCGCATCCGATGTCGGTGATGCGATAATTCATGCCCTGTTACGGCATCGAGTTCTTTGGGGGTCATTGCGTTCAAAATACCTGTTGAATAAACCACCGCCTCACCATTCATGCTAAACGCATTGAGTGATGGATGATCCACCACATAGATCGCAGGAATATTCGGAATTTTTTTGATCGCGCAGATATCGATCACGCGGTCGATCAGTTGTTTTTGATCGGGGTTATCGGGGTTGGCAAGCTTCACATCGGTGGTGCCAAAACTTTCCCACGCGGCAGCCAGCACCGGAAAGCTGGGCGATGATTCGCGCTGATAATGATAGATAATCTTACGATTGATATCGGTTTGTTCTGCCTCACCCATCGCAACGCTATTCTGAAATCGGATACTGCCTTCTTTACTTCGAGTGTAAGTGCCAATCGGCTTCAGGCGTGCGATCTCCTCCTTTGTCAAGGTCACGGTTGGCTTGGGTTTATTTTCAACGCGTTGATCGTTCACACATACTTCTCCACGTGTCAATTATAGAGCGGATGTATGACAAATTGATGACGGATAGGGATTGAATTCACATATTTATAAAGCTGTCACCCCGCACGCGGTACGCGGGGTCTGGTCAATTTGGAGGAGATGCCGCAACGAGTGCGGCATGACAGATGAAAACTACACGCGAAGCTTCGCGCCCACACCGCTTGCAGCATCGAGGAGTTTCTTCGCCACGGCTTCAATTTCATCGTCTTTCAAGGTGCGGTCGGCGGCTTGGAGCTTGACGGTGACAGCGAGCGACTTAAACCCATCATCCACGCCTTTACCCTGATAGACATCAAATAATTTCACCTGCTGCACCAGCGCTTTGTCGGCTCCACGCAAGGCTTTGAGCAAAGTTTCACTGGCTAATGATTCAGAGGCAATGAAGGCAAAATCGCGATCGACGGCTTGAAAATCTGAGGATTTAAGCGCCACTGCGGCTTTCTTTTTCGTCGCAGGCAACGCATCAAGGAATATTTCGCATGCCACCACGCGCTCTTTGCAGTCCATCGAAAGCAGTGTAGATGGATGAAGTTCGCCAAAGTGGGCGAGCACCAGCTTAGGGCCTAAACACAAAGTGCCGCTGCGGCCCGGGTGATACCATGCAGGTGCGGAGTTTAGCACTTGCACTTTTTCGGCATCGATTCCCGCCAATGCCAACAGCGCCAGCGCATCGGCCTTGGCATCGAAACAATCCACCTCGCGCGCCGCAATACTCCATTGTTTTTCGCACGCCTGCCCTATGCGAATTGAGGCCGCCACGCTGCGTTGATCTTTCGGTTTAGCGCCTTCATACTGTGCGCCGACTTCAAAAAACCCAAGCGACTTTAACCCCCGCGCCATGTTGCGCGAAGCAGCGTCAATCAAGTTGGGCAGCAGGTTCGGGCGCATCGTATCCAGATCGGCGCTGATAGGGTTCACCAATTTTAAAAACGGCTCTTTTGCCCCAAACCACTGCGCTTTGCGTTGTTCGACAAAAGCAAAGCTGTGCGTTTCCATCAGTCCACGTGCGGCCAACGTGCGCCGCGCTTTGGTTTGCAGTAATTGTGCGTTATCCAGCGCGGATTCACTCACTTTCGTGAGCTTTGGCATCGGCACTGAGGGCACATTATCGAAGCCAAAAATCCGCAACACTTCTTCAGCCACATCCGCCTTGCCGTGGATATCCGGGCGCCATGAGGGAGGGGTAACCACGATGTCATGCTGCGGGGCTTTAGCCAGCGCAGCATCTGCGCCAGATCCTGCGCTCTGCTTATCAGCAGCCGCAGGATGACGGATCACGTTAAACCCCAGCGATTCCAATATCAGCAACTGTTCTGATGCGTCAATCTCAACGCCGCCGAGTTGGTTGGTAAAAGCCGCATCAAACGCAATCTCGCGCTTATGTTCGGGTGCGGTTCCTGTAACCAAAAATTCTGAAGGCGTGCCGCCGCATAATTCCACAATCATATTCACCGCAATGGCTGCACCTTGCTC
>JAKFUW010000205.1 GCA_021732545.1 Alphaproteobacteria bacterium
CAACTCATCGGCTTGGTCGCCACTTCGTTTGCACATCAGATCCGGATGGCTGCGAATGGTGCCGGTAGCAGAACAGGGCGCATCGAGCAGGATAATATCGTAATCGATGTCAGGTTGCCATTGCATCACATCGGCGCAGATCACGGTCGCGTTCATGTTAAGCCGTGCCAGATTTTCATGCAAGCGCTCGAGTCTTTTTTTCGAGCGATCCAGCGCTGTCACATGCGCGCCTGCCGCAATCAACTGCGCGGTTTTGCCTCCCGGTGCCGCGCATACATCCAGCACTTTTAAACCTCCAATATCGCCCAAACATTCCACCGGTAAACTCGCCGCTGCATCCTGCACCCACCATTGCCCGTCCGCATAACCTTCCAACGCCGCCACCGATTGATTACCAAGCCGAATGGTATGACCCGTTACCACTTGTGCATCCAGTCGCTGCGCCCAGCCTGACGCATCGCGCTTCACGCAGATATCGAGCGGCGGTTCCTGCGTCTGCACGAGCACCATATTCGTTGCTTCCTGTGTGCCATACGCGTTGCACCAGCTTTCCCACAACCAATCTGGCACAAGCTGTTGTGGTTCCAAAACGGGAATGGCTTGCGCGTGCGTTTCGCTGATGCGCCGCAGCACCGCATTGACCAGTCCCGCTTGATTGAGATATTTAAAATGCTTCACCAACCTGACGGATGAATCAATCGCCGCATGGGGCGGCACCTGCATCCACACCAGCTGCGCCACGCCCAATCTCAACACATCCTGTACTCGCACTTGCGCAGGCGGAATCGGCATGCGCAGCCGCCCCGCAATCCATTCATCAATCGGCTTTAAAAATCGCAAAACGGTCATCACCATGCGCCGCGCGAATGCCCGATCGCGCTCGGATAATCCCGAATCATGGATGATGGAAAGCTGCTGATCGAGCGGTTGGCCGCGGCCTATCACCTGCCCCAACAGCTCGAGAGCGATCAATCGCGATTGCAAATCATCATTCATCCACCACCCCACTCAAAAATGCTAGTGTTTGTAATAGGTCTATGGCAGTATGCCTAGCGAAAATACGGTGCAGGTCGTTGCAAATGTAAGTTGTCGTCATTCCCCGAATGTTTGCATGTGGCAAACATTATAGGGGAATCCAGAAACCCTAAATCTGGATCACCCTATAATTTGCTTCGCAAATTCGGGTGATGACGGATACGATAAGTGAATATGTACGCATAACAGGAAATTAAATTATGGCAGACCCACAACCACCCAAAGAACAAAAAGCACAAGAGCTACCATCAGCAGAATCAGCGGCGGGCGCGTGCGCCAAACCCATCCCGCAGCACAAAGATCCCACCCGCTATGGCGATTGGGAAAAAAGCGGACGTTGCATCGATTTTTAATATGACCATAGACACCTCCCCCATCGCCATTATTTTACCCCCGCGTGAAGGCTTTAGCCCCAAGGCCTTTGGTGCGGTGTCGCTCAGCGTGAAGGACTTCACCCACCATTCGCGTTACCGCGCGCAATCGGTGATTTTAGGTCAGCGCACCGAGCCTGCTTATCCGAATTTTAACTATGAAGCGCTTGCCGTTAAACGCGCATGGTATGAAACCAATAATGCCGCTTATGTGCGCAGTTTGGTGCGGCGCTTGCGCGAGCTGAAACCATGTATGATCGAAGTGCATAACCGCCCGATCTTAGCGCGCAAACTCATCCGCGCTTTGGATATTCCCGTGGCGCTGCATCTGCATAATGATCCGCAAGACATGAAATGCGCCAAAACGCCCGCGCAACGTGCGCGGTTAGCACGTGATTGCGCCGCCATTTATTGTGTGAGCGACTGGGTGAAGCAGCGTTTTTGCGAGGGCATCACACAAGGCGCGCAGAAATGTTTCATCATCCATTGTGGCATTGCGGTGCCGCCTTTGCCTGAGCAAAAAACGCTCAACATTGTCTATGCGGGGCGCATCACTCCCAACAAAGGCGCGCTGGAATTTGCCAAGGCTTTACAAATTGTGCTGCCCCGCCAGATGCAATGGCACGGCACCATGATCGGTGGCCGCCGTCATTCGGTTTCTGAAAAACTCAGCGACTATGAACATGAAGTGAGCTTGGTGATGGAAGCCTGCGGCGAGCGTTCGCACCATCTGGGTTTCTTGCCTTATGAAAAAACACAAAGCCTGTTTCGCGAAGCTGAAATTGTCGTGATTCCATCCTTGTGGCAAGAACCCTTTGGCCGCACCGCCATTGAAGCGCAGGCGCAAGGCTGCGCGATTGTGACATCGGGGCGTGGTGGCCTTGCCGAAATCATCGGCGATACCGGCGTGATCGTCAAAGACGTCACCGCGCAAACATTGGCCGACGCGGTGATGGATTTGATTCGTGATGAGCCCAAACGCCACGCCCTGCAACTGGCTGCCCATGCACGCGTGCAGGAATTTGAAATTCGTCATTGCACCGCCGTGCTCGATGAGGTGCGCGATTATCTGCTTAAGCGCGAGGAACCCAAGCGCCATGCCGCTTAATATAAACCGCATCACACTGTTGAACGTCACTCAGTGGCTGGTGCTGCTGATCCCCATTGCATGCGCGCTCAGCCGCTTTGCATCCGATGTGTTACTGTCGCTGAGCGCTGTGTTATTTTTGGTGCATGTCGTGCTCACTCGCCGCACCGATTGGCTACAAAGCCGCTGGGTACAAGTAGCGCTGGTGCTATGGGTCTATAGTGTGCTGCTTAGCTTTAATGCGCTTGATATGGAAAAGGCCTTTGGCCGAAGCCTCTCATGGTTGCGCTTTCCGGTGTTTGCAGCGGCGCTGGCTTTTTGGGTGCTCGAAGATGCGAAAACCCGCGCGCGCCTGATCTATGCGCTCACTTTTGCGGTGGTGTTCATGCTGCTCGATACGGCGCTGCAATATTTCACGGGCTTCGATATTCTGGGCTGGCCTTCGATTCCCTCCGCTGGCAGCCCACGCCTGACTGGGCCTTTTTCCGAGCCACGCGTGGGCATTGTGCTGGTGTGGATGACCATCCCCGCGCTTGCTTTTTGGCTGATGCAACAAGGCGGTGGCGCGCGCAAAGGCAAGCCATTAATGCTCGGCGCGTTCATCGGCGTGGGGCTGCTCACAGTCGTGTTTATGAGTGGCGAGCGCATGGCGCTGATGCTCACCGGTTTGGCCTTCACCATGGCATTTTTTCTGTTGCCGGTTTCTAAAAAACTGATGCTGGGCATCGGGCTATGCGGTGCGATCATCATGGGGTTGCTCGCATGGACAAACCCCGGATTGGTGCAACGACAAATGGATTCCACCAGCCAAGTGGTCAGCGATTTTAGCGGCTCCGATTATGGCCAGATCTGGCACAGTGCGTGGAACATCGCGATGGAAAATCCTGCTTTCGGTGTCGGCTTGCGCCAGTTTCGCGAAGCGTGCCCCGATGCTAAATATGGCGCGCAAGATAACATTCCTCAACGCTGCAACCTGCATCCTCACAACATCTATCTGGAGTGGCTGAGCGAATCGGGATTTATCGGCCTTGCGCTGTTTGTCATCCTGATTGGTTCTATCTGGCGCGATGTGTTTAGCCGCTGGCGCGATCTGCGGATGCACGCTTTGTATTTAGGATTATTCATCACATTGTTCATGCGCTTGTGGCCGCTGGCATCCTCCACCAGCTTTTTTGCGGCATGGTCGGCCGTGCCGCTGTGGCTGATGATCGGCTGGCTGCTGGCTTTGTGTTATCACGAGAAAAAACCGTCATGATCATCCTGCTTTCGCCCTCTAAAACGCTCGATATGGATGCCGCTGCACCGGCACTGCCCTTCACACAACCGCAATTTTTAGCGCAAAGCAAACAACTCATTGCGCACGCACGAAAGCTCAGCATCGCCGAGATTACATCGCTGATGGATGTGAGCGAAAAGCTCGCCACTCTTAATCATGAGCGCTTCGCTCACTTTACCACACCCTTCACCCCTGCCAACGCCACCCCCGCCATCGCGGCCTTCCAAGGCGACGTGTATGATGGGCTTGCCGCGCACACATGGTCGCAGGATAACCACGCCTATGCGCAAGATCATCTGCGGATATTATCGGGGCTCTATGGGCTGCTGCGCCCGCTGGATTTAATGCAGGCTTACCGCCTGGAAATGAAGCTGCCATTCGCCACTCAACACGCCAAAAATCTCTATGGTTTTTGGGGCACGCAACTGCGCGATGCTATCGATGCGCAAGATCAGCCGCTGGTGGTGAATCTCGCATCCGAGGAATATGCCAAAGCAGCTAAGCTACCCACATTGCGCACACCCGTGATGACGCCCATTTTCAAAGAATCCAAAAATGGTACATTCAAAACCATCGGCATCATGGCCAAAAAAGCACGTGGCCGCATGGCTAGTTGGTTGATTCATAACCAAATCAGCACCGCCGCCGACATCACCGCCTTCACGCTCGATGATTATCGCTACGCACACGATCTTTCCGATGATGCGCAGATGATTTTCATCCGCTAACTTAGTTTTTAGGTAATGTGCCATACACAATGTTTCGTGTTTGCCAGGTGTGCTTGCGCACCGTGGCAATCCATCTGCTTACGAAATGGATTGCCACGCATTTTTTACAAAATGCTCGCAATGACGAGAGTGTGGTCGTTGCCCATCACACAAGGATGCAGATTATGGATTTTGACTCACAGCTGTTAAAAGCGACGATGCTGGTGGCGTGCGTGGTGTGTGTGCTGTTACTATGTGTATTGCTTCGGCATCTGCGGCTAACCCGCGAAAGCCAGCAGCAATCAAACTCGCCCAAATGGCATCTTATTTTTTACATCATCGCTATTTTTACGGTACTGGGAATTAGCTCAAATTTTTTCATCAACCACTATATCCAATCGGGGATTGCCGCTATACTCAAACAGGCGAGCCATGAACAGCTTACGCTATTTGCTCCCTATCAGCATTCCATCGAATTGCTCAGCCTTGCCGAATATATCATCGGCGGCAGCGCGATTCTCATCATTTTGCTTGCCACTTTTTATGGCCGCAAGCTGGCGCGGCAAGTGCATCTGGATGAAGCCGAGCGCCTGCACACCCAGCGCGCTTTTATCAAAGCCAAAAACATGGCCGAAAAAGCCAATCAATCCAAGACCGAATTTTTAGCGATCATGAGCCACGAAATTCGCACGCCGATGAATGGGGTGATTGGCATGGCTGATTTGCTTGCCAAAACCTCGCTCGATACACGCCAGCAAGCGTACCTTGATGTAATTCAAAAG
>JAKFUW010000133.1 GCA_021732545.1 Alphaproteobacteria bacterium
GCATGCAGGAATGTAAGGCGGGTGTTTGGGCCGCGGTGGGTGGTGGAACGGGTGGTGGAGGTTCCGCATGCGCTACTCCACAGCCGGCTAGTCATTCTGAGGGTTACGCCTGTAGTAACAACTTCGCAATAGTATCGTATCACTGCGTTAATGGAACCTGGCAAGCGTCATCAGTACCAATCTATCAACCATGTGACGACGGCGGCGGCGACTAAAGCGATCAAAGTCTGGGGGCACCGAAGTCTGGGAAGTCTGGGGGGAAGTCTGGGGGCACAATGAATTCATTGTGCCCCCATTGTTCGAATATTCTCCTCCACCTTCCCGCTATGGCTGGCGGCCCACACAAACAGCAACAGATGCCCTATCGGTCTATGCCATGTGCGCTCACGTGCAATAGCAAGCTTGACACGCGCACTTTCGTGGCTAGACTCCCGCTTTCTTAAATGCGTTCAATTTTTAGCGTTGCGTGTGTGGAAGAGTGGCCGAGTGGTTTAAGGCAGCAGTCTTGACAACTAGTACCAAAGGTATGGAAGGGTGTCCGAGTGGTTTAAGGAACCGGTCTTGAAAACCGGCGAAATCGAAAGGTTTCCGTGGGTTCGAATCCCACCCCTTCCGCCAACCCCACCAGTGATAATTTCCCTCATGGGACACTGGCGGGACAGTTCAAAACGAAAAACCACCGCGCGGGACAATTCACCGCGTTACATCAAGCAAGCAGAATTGATCGGGAAATACTGGTGATATTGAGGCAATAGCAAGCCGCATGTCCCGCAAATGTCCCATAATGCGTCATGGGACATTTTATCCTATTGATATTTAGTGCATATCAAAAACATTCATAAGTCTATACAACCAGTATTGCCTTTTAAGGTGGTGTGCGGTAGTGTTTTGCCATCATTCGGAGAATGCTATGGCAATGATCGAAACCCGCGCTAACGCTGATGGAACCACGTCTTACCGTGTAAAAGTACGCATGCGCGGCTTCCCATCTCAGACCGCCACCTTCGCACGCAAGACCGACGCAAAGGAATGGGCAAAGCAAACGGAAATTGCCATCAAAGAAGGAAAATACTTCAAAACCGCCGAAGCGAAAAAGCACACCTTCAAGGAATTGGTGGATCGCTATCTCGAATATGTGAAGCTCCGCAACCCCAAGCGTCACAAATGGGTGGAGCTGTATCTGGGGTGGTGGACGGAGCAGCTGGGCGACTATGCGCTTTCCGAGATTACCAAAATGCTGGTGATTGAAACCCGCGACAAGCTGCTCAACACCAAAGGCCGCAATATCGAACGTCGCACACCTGCAACCGTGAATCGCTACATGACGGCTTTGAGCCACGCCTTCACCATCGCCATCAATGAATGGGAATGGGTGGAAGAACACCCCATGAAGAAAATCTCAAAACTGCCTGAGCCACGAGGCAGGGTTCGCTTTCTCGATGATAAAGAGCGCGAGCGGTTGCTGGATGCCTGCCAGAATATCAGGGGTGCGGATAATCTTTACCTGCTGGTGGTACTTGCGCTTTCCACCGGTGCGCGGCATGGTGAGCTGATCAATCTGCGCTGGAGAGATGTTGACCTCACCCGCAAAGTGATCGTGCTACACGACACAAAAAACAAGGAACGCCGCGTATTACCGCTGGCGCATCATGCGCTGGAACTCATCAAGGCGCATCACGAAGAGCGGGATGTTGCCACTGATCTGCTATTCCCCGCGCCGCGCAAGCCAAACGAACCGTGGGCAAGCCGCTCTGCATGGCAAGCGGCTGTAACAAAAGCAGGGCTGGAAGATTTCCGCTTCCATGATTTACGCCACAGTGCTGCATCATACCTCGCCATGAATGGCGCATCGCTGGCCGAAATTGCAGAGGTGCTGGGGCATAAGACGTTGGCGATGGTCAAACGCTACGCCCACCTCTCCGAAGCGCACACGGCAGGTGTGGTGGAGCGCATGAACCAGAAGATCTTTAAGGGGGCGTGATGACTACAAAGCCTGTTGATGATGAAATACAACTACTCTCAAACGCAGACAACATAACTCTTGAACAAATCGACCATTATTTGTCACAGCGGAGAAGTCGTACTGAGAAGAGCAAAAACACCACTCAAGATTTTCTTTTTGGTCTGATCGCTGAACTAATCGTATCTCAAGAGAATGAGGCGGTGGAACTTGACCCTTATAAAGGTATCAAGGTCAATCAGCCAGAAGGGCTAAAGCAGGAGCTGAAATTGATTGCCGCTAGGTTGGATGATCTGGACAAAAGAATCGCGCCACCTAAAGAGAAAATGCCGCGCAATGAGCAACTCGCCAAAGAAAGAGTTCAGGCAATCGCAAAATATCTTTGGAACTTGTACCCTGATATGACTCAGCCCGAGATGGCCGCACACAAGGCTATATTCAACCTTAAAATTACCGGCGCAAAGGGATACACGCCCCACCGCATTGCAATTCACGTTACCGAATGAGCAGAAGCCCACCATCAACCAATTATATGCCGCCGTTGCCAGTGACGAGGCGCGGAATCAGCTGATTTTTGATGATGTGCAAAAATGCCTGCAAGAGAAGCGCAACCCGCTGATTTTGACAGAGCGTAAGGATCACGCAGCATTGCTTACGGAGAAATTATCACCCTTCTGCAAAAATGTGGTCGTATTGGTCGGTGGTCAAGCAGCGAAGAAACGTGCTGAAGTTGCCAAGCAGCTTGCCTCCATTCCCGATGATGAAAAACGGCTTATCATCGCCACTGGCCGCTATATTGGCGAGGGATTTGACGATGCACGGCTGGACACATTGTTTCTGGCCATGCCGATTTCATGGCATGGCACATTGGCGCAATATGCAGGGCGGTTGCATCGCCTCCACCACGCCAAAAAACAGGTGGTGATTTACGATTATGTCGATGCCTCCATCCCCATGCTTGCAAAAATGGCTGAGAAGCGCGTGAAAGGCTATGAACGGCTCGGGTAAGCGCAGCTACATCCGTTGTTTCGTCCTTTGCCTGCATCACATCCGCACGGGCGAGTTCTAACAGGCGCGATACGAGTGTTTTTAGACGATCCGTATCTTTGGTGACATTGGTGAGAAATTTTTGGAATTGCTCGGGTGGCATGGAGTTGCCGTGTTCCTGAATCAGCTCTATCGCGCCTTGAATGGCCGTGAGCGGTGTTTTGAATTCGTGTGATACATGCATGGCAAAATTGCGGATGTAATCTGAGCGTTCGGCAATGGTATGCGCCATGCTGGTGATGTTATCCGAGAGCAAGGCCAGCTCTTGTGTGACTGGCTCATCAATGGGGCGAATATCCTTTTCACCACGCGCGATGCGCTGCGTCTGCGCAATGAGTGCATGGATGGGGCGAGCGATGGCGTAGGAGGTAAGCAGCGCAAGCAGCACGGTGATGCTAAGAATAATACCACCTGCGATCAGCACATGGTGTCGTTCATCATACAACCCCTTCAAAATATTGCGTGGCGAACGCGACAGCAGCACCGCGCCCACCACATGCTCATTTTGGATGATTGGAATGGCCACAAATGCGCGAATGCGTGCGCCCCTACTGATGGATGTTAGCGGCGGGTCTTGGTGGTCTGAATTGCGTTCACGCAACTTGGCAGTGTAATGCCCTGTGAGTGCAGCGGCTATCTCTTCGATATGCGCCAGCGATTGCCCCATTTCGGCGCGACCAGCAACCACAATACCCTGATAATCAACGATGCGCACACCAGCGAGTGTGGTGAGTGTTGCTTCATTGATGGTAGGAAAAATCGCTTGACCAGCCTTTGCTGCAAGTGAGTTTGGTTTAATGGTTGTTTCCACTGCATCTGGCCGTTTGGGAAAGATTTCCGCCTGTCCAAGATCAAGGGTGGGATTAATTACGTCGTATTTTTCATCCGAGCGCGGCAGCGGGTTCTGTACTGGTAAGCCATAAACTGCGTGGCGCTGTGTCAGAGGCGCCAATGCCTGTTTGTACATTGCAGAAATATAAGCACCTTGGGCGATGAGTTCTGATTCTGTCTCGCGCACCAGCTCGTTTTCATACAGCCTAAATCCATAGATGCTGGCAATCGGTACGATGAGTACGAACATATTGACGACTAGCAAGATCGTGCGCAGGCGAAACCGAGGCTTATGCTGCGCTACTGGCATGAACCCACCTTATAGCCAATGCCATGCATAGTTTCGATAATGCTAGCCGCGCCAATATCCGCAAATTTCTGACGGATGCGGCGGATATGGCTGTCAATCGTACGGTCACTCACGGTGACATCCTGATACGCGCCGTCCATCAATTCATCACGGTTATAGACTTTTTCAGGGTGTTTGAGCAGCGTGGAAAGCAGCATGAATTCGGTCGCGGTTAGCGGAATCGCCTTCTCATGCCAAAATGCTGTATAGCGATCCTCATCCACTCGTAACGCACCTTTTTGTAAGGCTTTTGCGGCGGTTTTCGTTTTGGGCGCGGTGCGTTTAAGAATCGCATTAAGTCGCGCTACCAGCTCGCGTGGGCTGAATGGCTTGGTGATATAATCATCCCCGCCGATTTCAAACCCGATGATGCGGTCAATTTCTTCATCGCGCGAGGAGAGGAATAAAATCGGAATTTCCGAGGTTTTACGCAAGCGTTTACAGACTTCCAGCCCATCCATCTCCGGCATGGTGATGTCGAGCACGATGCAATCAAATGTGCGAGCATGTGCTTTTTCCAGCGCCTCTTTGCCATTGATGGCTGCTTCCACGCCAAAGCCAGCCTTCTCCAGCGCGAATTGGAGCACCTCGCGGATATGAGCGTCATCATCGACAATCAGGATGTTTTTTTGCATGCGCGTTTCCAAACTATTAAAGCAGCGATAATTATCAGTATTTCCAGCGAAAATGTCCAGTGTAGGAAAAAATTCCAGACCCACCAATCATAACGGGCGGGAACTTTTACCAGATTCACCTCTATGTCGGCCAACGGATAAAGCCAGTCGATACCAGCCGCAATCGAATCCAGCAGCATGTGTAACATGAGATTGGCGAATGCCACTCCCACAAAAATGAGATAATTTTTCTTCCCCATACAATGCAAAATGCCCCAAGCGATGACCGCCATTGCCATCCATGCCAGTAGCAAATGGGTGATGTATAGCTAACTAACTTTATGATTGCACATATGTCGGATGTGTTTGTCGAGTTTTTGAAGGAAGGTCTGGGGTGAGGTGTCGGACCGGATGCGTTGTTTGAGGTTGGCCCATTGCGGTTCGGATTTGT